>NZ_JAFBGL010000051.1 GCF_016811075.1 Oceaniferula flava | reverse complement strand
CGCCTCGATCTGGCGGTCGTATTCCTTGACCGACGCGTTGAGCCCGTCGAGTGCAGCCAGTGCGGGGGCCACCCTCGAGAGGATCTCCGGATGCTCGCACAGAGCCTTCCGTGCATAGTTTGCAAATGCTGCCGAGTTGGGGGATTTGAGCCTTATGCCCAGGCTCTTGAGGGTGAAACGGATCGACGTGACGATGTCCACTCTCTGCCTAACAAGTGTGTCCCTGAGCTTGATCAGCACCAAATCTTGCTGGGCTTGCTCGGAGCCGTGCTTGACCGGGTGAAGCAGTTCGGGGTCCACCCTGGCGAGCTTGGCCAGCATCCT
>NZ_JAFBGL010000050.1 GCF_016811075.1 Oceaniferula flava | reverse complement strand
GGTATGAACCGAGCACATAGGTTACACATTGACTGAGGACATAGGTGACACTGGAATGGGCGATCATGCCCTGGAAAGAAGAGTCACCAATGGAACAAAGAGAAAGATTTGTGATCCTCGCGCAGAGTGATCGATATACGAAGACGGAGCTGTGTGAGCAGTTTGGAATATCGCGCAAAACGGGTCACAAGTGGCTGAAGCGATACGCGGAGGATGGCAAGAGTGGGCTTGATGAACGCAGTCGAGCACCGAAGTGTGTAGCCAACAGAACGGACAAAAGCGTAGAGCGCTTGATAGTGAAGGAGAAGCGTCTGCATCCGACGTGGGGGCCCAAAAAGCTACAGAGAGTGCTTGAGATAAAGCATGGTATTGA
>NZ_JAFBGL010000049.1 GCF_016811075.1 Oceaniferula flava | reverse complement strand
GGACGGCTTTTTTGTTATCTGTAATCATCGATTATCAAGTTTACATCATCGAAAACCCATCGGGCAAAATTTACATCGGCATTTCCGAAGATGTAACGATTCGAGTCGTGCAACACAACGATGGCATGTCGAAATGGACAGCATCCTATCGTCCATGGAAATTAAAATGGCGTAGCGTTCGCATGAGTCTTGGTGACGCTCGAAAATTGGAAAACAAAATGAAACGTCAAAAAGGAGGGTCAGGATTAAAAACACTGATGCACGTTTACTCGGCTGAGCAGCCAGGTAGCTCGTCAGGCTCATAATCCCGCGCCTGCGGGATCGTAGGTTCAAATCCTACCCCCGTAACCAATTTAAAAAGCCGTTCTCTTAAG
>NZ_JAFBGL010000048.1 GCF_016811075.1 Oceaniferula flava | reverse complement strand
TTTACGTTCGATAATAATGAAGAATATCCATAAGCAACCATTCAGACTAATTATGATTGGTATAGCGGCTATGCTTGTGCCGGTCGTGTTGTATCGTAATTCGCATACGTTTATATCGCTGATGGCACCAGGTGATGCAGTTCCTCAAGCAGCAATTGTATACTACGGTATATTTTGGATAGTATCATCGATAATTGCTCTATTGATTGGCCTTACTTTTGTTTGTATAGGTATTATTAGATGGCGTAGAGCAGGTGGTAGCACAAAGATGTAACTGAAGAATGTGATCGAACAAGGCGCTTCATCCGACGCGATACCGTTCTTTGTCCGAGGAAGTTGTAGAGCTAAAATCGTGAATGATGCGAAACTGTTTTACACGGCGCGGTTGAGCTCTACGTT
>NZ_JAFBGL010000047.1 GCF_016811075.1 Oceaniferula flava | reverse complement strand
TACGTTAGGCAATAATAATGAAATCCAGAATCGGGCTACCAATATTTCTGCTTTGTGCGGGTTTCTTAATGTTCTTCGTGCCCTCCTTGGTGGAAGGATCTCAAGATCGAATTATCGAATGGTTGGCTCCAGGAGATCCTATTCCTCAGACTGCAATGGCTATTTACGGAATGATGTTGTTGGCTTCACGTGTTTGCATTCCGCTTGGGATTGCATTCTTGGTTTTTGGCGTTATTCGGTTGATTAAAGTTTCTTCCGAAGGCTACAAATAGATAACTCAAAAAATAGGCCTAACAAGGCGGTGCAGACGACTGTTAACCGTTCGTAGTCCGAAGCCATTTTACAGTTAAGAATTTGAATGGTTGGCGACTGTTTTACACGCAGCGGCTGACCTCTACGTTCGG
>NZ_JAFBGL010000046.1 GCF_016811075.1 Oceaniferula flava | reverse complement strand
CTCTACGTTCGACAATAATATAATATGACGACAGAACAATTTTACACTATTAGAAATATACTATCATGGATTGCCATCGCGGCTTTCTTGCTCGTTGGTGAAGCATATTCTGGATCTAGAGGCGTTAGTGAAGTAATTAGCATGCTTGCGAAGTCTCTAGCGGCTGTATTTTTAATAGCAATGTTCATCAGATTTCTCATATATTACCAACCAGATAAGAAGAACTCTTTGAGCCGACGGACTGACACGGATGTGAATCTTGAGGGTAGGAGTAGACACAGAGGTGAAGAATAATTTCGTCGAACAAGACGCTTCATCCGACTGTTAACCGTTCGTAGTCGGAGACCATTTTACAGTTAAAACCTTGCTCGACATTCGACTGTTTTACACGCAGCGGTTGAGCTCTACGTT
>NZ_JAFBGL010000045.1 GCF_016811075.1 Oceaniferula flava | reverse complement strand
CTCCTCCATGGTGAGCACGAAGCACAAGGCTGTGATCGGGCCCACTCCGGCGATTTGCCGCAGCTTCGCAGTCTGCGGATATTTTTCCCGCGAGGTCGCCTCGATCTGGCGGTCGTATTCCTTGACCGACGCGTTGAGCCCGTCGAGTGCAGCCAGAGCGGGGGCCACCCTCGAGAGGATCTCCGGATGCTCGCACAGAGCCTTCCGTGCATAGTTTGCAAACGCTGCCGAGTTAGGAGACTTGAGCCTTATGCCCAGGCTCTTGAGGGTGAAACGGATCGACGTGACAATGTCCACCCTCTGTCTGACAAGTGTGTCCCTGAGTTTGATCAGCACCAAATCTTGCTGGGCTTGCTCGGAGCCGTGCTTGACCGGGTGAAGCAGTTCGGGGTCCACCCTGGCGAGCTTGGCCAGCATCCT
>NZ_JAFBGL010000044.1 GCF_016811075.1 Oceaniferula flava | reverse complement strand
TTGATCAGCACCAAATCTTGCTGGGCTTGCTCGGAGCCGTGCTTGACCGGGTGAAGCAGTTCGGGGTCCACCCTGGCGAGCTTGGCCAGCATCCTGGCATCTTGTTCGTCGCTCTTGCGCTCGTTGGTGTAGATGGCCCGGAGTTTGCGGGAGTTGGCAACGATCACTTTGTGTCCAAGACTCTCCAGCAGGCGGCTGATCCAGGGGCTGTGCGTGCCGACTTCCAACGCAATCAGGGCTCCTGGGTAATCACGGGAGAGTTGCTCAAGGTCGTCGCGACGGTTGCGGATAAAGTGCTCACTGAGCTCCTTTCCTTCTTGATCGATGGCGCATATCGCGTGTTTCCTGTCTCCGAGGTCGATGCCAACAATGGACTTCTGATGTTTGATACTATTGTTCATAAGGTGGTAGCATTCTACAGAAACCGTTGGC
>NZ_JAFBGL010000043.1 GCF_016811075.1 Oceaniferula flava | reverse complement strand
CGAACGTAAAATTCGGCCGCCGATAAATCAATGGTCGAATATGTAGAATGTCCCATGCGTGTAGAATGTTTCTCAGACTAGGGACGGTATCCGGTCGGCCGCAATGACTTGTTAGATCCGAGGGGATCAATACGTCTTTGAAAGTCGAATGGTACGCGGTTGACCAAAGGCTCGAAGGTTCTTCTGGATCTCTCCGACGTTCTGTCAGGCATCATACGAGTGAGATAACGTCGGCCAGCATGACGGATGGAGGAAGAAGTGACGAAGGAACGTTCCGGAATCCGTGATGCGTTACCCTGGCGCTTCACCCTGCTCTCAATCATTCACGTGTCGTTCCCCTTCCGGGCTCCGCATGATGATGAGTGAGCGAATCATGATGCAGAAACCGAGAAGCTTCCCATCAGCGTGCCCACGAACACGGAGACTCAGAATTCTTATTCTTATCTAACGTA
>NZ_JAFBGL010000042.1 GCF_016811075.1 Oceaniferula flava | reverse complement strand
GCGGTGGTGATGCTGGCCATGCAGCGCAGCGGGGATGACTACAGGCCGCTGAGCTTGGAGCAGTCTGAAGCCGCCTGAGAGCAAGCGTCCCCCCTAACCATTTTTCACCATGAACAACACAATTCGACTTTCCAGGATGACTGCGGGCAAACACTTGCATCTTGAATGCGTAGCGAAGATGGCAGCATCCTGAAGCCTTTTTTAACAACGAAAAAAGCGGAATCAATTTTGCACCGGAGCGGGTAAAGAGCTCCCTAACCAGAGTGCGTATGGAAGCGTGATTCCGTTGTTCAATAACCGATCCTTCACAAAAGACACCAAGCACCTTGAAATAACCACCGGGCTACAGCACCTGCGGAGACAAAGCAAATCCCCTACGTGGAGGTAGGGGGATTTGTTTGTTCCTCCGGAGCTTGCGCCCTCTAAAAAAAGTAACTGTTAGGCTATAGTGAAAATGAATTTTCAACTTTGCTTTTGACAT
>NZ_JAFBGL010000041.1 GCF_016811075.1 Oceaniferula flava | reverse complement strand
AACGTAAAGTTCCATGGCCGCGTGTAAAACACTCGCCAATCACTGAAGGTTTTAACTGTAAAATATCCTCGGACTTCTAACGGTTAACGGTCGATGGCAACGACTTGTTAGGCACGTCCTACAGTTATGTTTGGGACTCCATAAACCGTTCCTTTGCTGCAACCAGCTTCTCACGGTCTGCTCTCAGCTCCTCGGCGCTGTCAGCGATCGATATCACGATAAAGTCCTGCTTAGTGATCCCCTGTAAGTATGAATTCCTGCCAGTCTCAAGAGTGCAATCTAGCGTCTCGTGATGAAATATGTCATTTGATGGGCTCCACAAAAGGACGTGTTTTTTTGATAAATCAGTCATGACGTAAGGCTACTTCGAAGCAAACGACAAACCAAGCAATATAGCGACGCCAATGACGATTCACACCTGACACATTGATGACCAGTGTATTATGGTCACACTGGAGCCATCCGATGCTCATAGAGTGTCCCATACTAGCCTAACGTAGAGCTCAACCGCGCCGTGTAAAACAGTTTCGCA
>NZ_JAFBGL010000040.1 GCF_016811075.1 Oceaniferula flava | reverse complement strand
AACGTATAATTCGGCCGCCAACTGTAAAACACCGCGCATACGAACGCAGATTATAACTGTAAAACGGCCTTCGACCAAGAACGGTTAACGGTCGGCCGCAATGACTTGTTGGATTCGAGCCGCGCTATGATCTCCACGGAAAAATTAATGGATCACCCACCGAGTGTAAAGGATGGCGCACGATGCCCTCAATCTCGCTGAGGTGAAATCTCCACCTACAAGTTAACGAGTGACCGGCACTTCGATACGTCTAAATCTCAATATCGGTCGGTTGCAGCGCAAGACGTGTGCAAATAGTCATTAACGTCTGCCAGCAGAGCAGCGGAAGGGACATGTCTCTGGAGTTTACGGAAGAGTCTTGTCCCTGTAGCTGCGGCGCGTAACCAAGACAGCGACCATCTCCATGTGGCATCCAATTCTTCTTGTCTCAATCGTGTAAAACGTTCGACCAGGATCAGTATGTGATAACATTCTGATCCTTCCTTCACCTACCCTCGCCATTCAACTCAAATCAAGGGTCTTATTATTATTATTATCCAACGTA
>NZ_JAFBGL010000039.1 GCF_016811075.1 Oceaniferula flava | reverse complement strand
CCGCCAACTGTAGAACAGCGCGCATACGAGCAAGGGTTTAACTGTAAAATGGCTGCGGACAACGAACGGTTAACGGTCGGATGCAGCGAATTGTTAGGCCGAATTCTTTATATGAATGCTCCAGCCTGCAGTGAAATCGAATATACCGAATTACTGGTCTCTCGAAAATCAAACAGCAAGAACGAAGAACAGAGACATCCACTGCATTCATGCTTAACTGGATAAACAGGGTTGTCCCCAGAAAGCTGAAATGTCTCAGCTATAGTCCTGCGCAGGTCATCGTCGTCATAATCGACCTTCCCCCATGCGGCATTCAACATTCGCACAAAGACCACCTCCTGGCGCGCTCCACAGCTCGGACAGCCAAAAACGAACGATGCCGTGTCTGTCTCGGAACCTGTAAAGAATGGCTCTCGATTCTTTTTATCGCGGAATATTTTCATTATTGCCTAACGTATAATTCGGCCGCCAACTGTAAAACACCGCGCATACGAACGCAGATCATAACTGTAAAACGGCCTTCGACCAAGAACGGTTAACGGTCGG
>NZ_JAFBGL010000038.1 GCF_016811075.1 Oceaniferula flava | reverse complement strand
ACCGGATACCGTCCCTAGTCTGAGAAACATTCTACACGCATGGGACATTCTACATATTCGACCATTGATTTATCGGCGGCCGAATTTTACGTTCGGTAATAATAAGATGATCAGCACAGTAATTAATCCTTTTCCAACACTCTTTGCAGTAGTGGTTTTGGCATCTGTTCTCGGAGTGATATTCTCATTGATCACTAAACGCATCATCGTTTCATCTATTATAGCATCTTTGATTTCCTTGGTCATACCGCTGATATCGATGAAGTATGTTCATTTTCCATACTCCGCGATTATTGACGATTTGATATATGAACCATTACTAGGATTTGGAACCCATTGGAGCCCAGTGGAATTTATAATGGCTATTGTAGGGTATTTTGTTCTTCCTTATACCATCACTAAAATATTCATCTGGTTCCGTATAGCGAAAGAAAAATAAAAAACCGAACAAGGCGCTTCATCCGACGCGATACCGTTCGTTGTCCGATGAATTTGTAGAGCTAAAAACGTTAATGATGCGAAACTGTTTTACACGGCGCGGTTGAGATCTACGTTAGGCAATAATAATGAAATCCAGAATCGGGCTACCAATATTTCTGCTTTGTGCGGGTTTCTTAATGTTCTTCGTGCCCTCCTTGGTGGAA
>NZ_JAFBGL010000037.1 GCF_016811075.1 Oceaniferula flava | reverse complement strand
TCCGACCGTTAACCGTTCGTTGTCCGCAGCCATTTTACAGTTAAACCCTTGCTCGTATGCGCGCTGTTCTACAGTTGGCGGTTGAGCTTTACGTTGGATAAGATTAATAATAAGACTCCTGATTTGAGTTGAATGGCGGTGGGCAGATGAATGAAGGATCAGAATGTGATCACATGCCGTCCATTGGCTGATGTTTCCCGCTGGCTTTAGTCGTAAGATGGCCATCATGTGATCACATACTGATCCTGGTCGAACGTTTTACACGATTGAGACAAGAAGAATTGGATGCCACATGGCGATGGTTGCCGTCTTGGTTACGCGCCGCAGCTACAGGGACAAGACTCTTCCGTAAACTCCAGAGACATGTCCCTTCCGCTGCTCTGCTGGCAGATGTTCTACACGAATGGCACATGTCTTGCGCTGCATCCGACCGATACCGAGGTTTTACACGTGGCGGAGTGGCGGTCACCCGTGAACTTGTAGGTGGAGATTTCACCTCAGCAAGATTGAGGGCATCGTGCGCCATCCTTTACACTCGGTGGGTGATCCGTTAAATTTTCCGTAGAGAGCACAGGGCTGGTCGAATCCAACAAGGCATTGCGGCCGACCGTTAACCGTTCTTGGTCGAAGGCCGTTTTACAGTTATGATCTGCGTTCGTATGCGCGGTGTTTTACAGTTGGCG
>NZ_JAFBGL010000036.1 GCF_016811075.1 Oceaniferula flava | reverse complement strand
GACTGTTAACCGTTCGTAGTCCGAAGCCATTTTACAGTTAAGAATTTGAATGGTTGGCGACTGTTTTACACGCAGCGGCTGACCTCTACGTTCGGCAATTATAAAAATAATACTTCTCAATCAAAATTAAGAGGTGTAATATACTTTAAGAGCTTGAGCGCCTTCAAGCTAACAGAGCGAGCATGTTCGGGTTCAACTCCCGTTCAAGTTACTGGTCTAGTATTGCTGACCTTGTCGGCCATAGGTTTAAGCCTGTGGGGAACTGTTAAGTCCTTAAACCCAAACAAAAAAAGTAATATGAAAAACAAAAAGAAACAGAATAAAATGAAACGTAAATTGAAGACCAGAAAAATAAACAAACTGACCATTATAAGCCTAGCGGTAGCTAATACCGTTCAAGCAATACTGACTAGTTTCTTGGGAGGGTCTCCCATGTTAGCTTGAGGGCGCACAGGCTGATTTGAAAGGTGAGCAAAATAAAGTGGCCGAACAAGTCGCTTCATCCGACGCGATACCGTTCGGTGTGAGATTGAGTTATAGAGCTAAAAGCGTGAATGGTGCGAAACTGTTTTACACGGCGCGGTTGAGCTTTACGTTAGATAAGAATAAGAATTCTGAGTCTCCGCGTTCGTGGGCACGCCGATGGGCAGCTGTTCGGTTTCTGCATCATGATTCGCACACTATCATC
>NZ_JAFBGL010000035.1 GCF_016811075.1 Oceaniferula flava | reverse complement strand
ACGAGCAAGAAAGCCGCGATGGCAATCCATGATAGTATATTTCTAATAGTGTAAAATTGTTCTGTCGTCATATTATATTATTGTCGAACGTAGAGGTCTGCCGCCGGTGGGTCAACGGTCGAAAATCTAGGATGGTCTTAACTGTAAAATGGCTTCCAACTACGAACGGTTAACGGTCGTCAGCACCGCTTTGTTCGGCCTCTTTCATACCGTATGCTCTGTTCGGAATATGACCTCCAAATGAATCAGAAAATCTCAATCGCCTTAAAAGTAAAACCTCCCCTTCTTGTTTGTCAGATGTCCCAAAAATTTGGAGGGTATCATTGTCTTCATCAAACTCTAGGCGAAGGTCGATGTAAGTACCAGCGATGAATTGAAAACAGCGCCTCCAAATTGCATGCTTTCCGAGCTCCTTCAAATCCTGCTCGAATCCAAAATAGATATAAAGTTCATAAGTCTGCCCGTATGAATGACCCACTGTCTGTTGAGCAATAGTAATAGGACGTCCGCGAAAACTTCTCTGCTCCACCATAAAGCCTTCTTCAGCCAAGGTTATTGGGACAGATTTTATGGGGGCGTCACCTCTATAAATTAGATCCGCCTCTGCTGATAGGTGGGCTAAACCTTCCTCAGACGACCAATGAGGGCCAGGTTCAACCGAGACATCAAAATTACCTTGTTTCTTACAACTGCTAAAACAACTGAGTATACAAGTAAGTATAAAAGCGCGTAAAATCATATTTATTGCCGAACGTAGAGCTCAACCGCGCCGTGTAAAACAGTTTCGCATCATTCACGATTTTAGCTCTACAACTTCCTCGGACAAAGAACGGTATCGCGTCGGA
>NZ_JAFBGL010000034.1 GCF_016811075.1 Oceaniferula flava | reverse complement strand
CCGCCAACTGTAGAACAGCGCGCATACGAGCAAGGGTTTAACTGTAAAATGGCTGCGGACAACGAACGGTTAACGGTCGGATGCAGCGAATTGTTCGACCAAATTCTGCTAGAAGACCGCCAAGCATTCGAGGATCAAATCGCCATTCACTACGACCGGGTGGTTCCGTGATATTGCTGTGTGATCGGGTGGAAAATTATCGTGAGCCAATCTTACTGGTCGATAGCAGCGAGTTCCCTTCGTATCGCGGTCAGTATGATGTGAAATAACGTGCGACTTATCCCCTGGTTCTTATAATTCTTCATTATAGTCGAACGTAAAGCTCAACCGCCGATCAATCAACGGTCGAAAATGTAGTGTGTCTCATGGCTGTAAAATGTCTCTCCGACTACGAACGGTATTCGGTCGGATGCAGCGAATTGTTCGGCAACATTTTTTGTCTCAATCAATGTACGATCCCTTTCGCTCCATCAGAGATCCACATCAAACATGTACTAACTACCAAAGCAGTCGATAATACCGTAAAGGAAGCTGTAGCCAAAGATGGTCTCAACTGGAATGGGAAAATCGACAAAACTGCAACAACGGGTGATGCAAATGTCATGATTGTAAGCCACCCATGATTGAGGAGGCTAGATAGAAAGATTAGTCCAAATACGCAGGGTAACAGTGAAGCCAGGAATGAGACAATACTCATCACCGACGCTAAAGCTCGTAACATGTCCTTATCCCATGGATTGCTCATCTTATTCCTATTATTAGCCGAACGTATAATTCGGCCGCCAACTGTAAAACACCGCGCATACGAACGCAGATTATAACTGTAAAACGGCCTTCGACCAAGAACGGTTAACGGTCGG
>NZ_JAFBGL010000033.1 GCF_016811075.1 Oceaniferula flava | reverse complement strand
AGTCCTCCTGTGGTCAGCACGGTTGGTGAGGTGCTAAAGCGACATGGCCTTGTGAAGGCAAGGAAGAGACGAGGAGGTGTCTTTAAGGTGGAGCGCAAAGAACTGACGGAACCTGAACGTAGCAATCACGTGTATGGGGTGGACTTCAAGGGCTGGTTTAATACGCAAGACGGCGAGAGATACGATTCTCTAACAGTAAGTGATCTTCACAGCCGTTTCCTGCTGAAAGCGGAGGCTTTACCCCAAGCGACGACACGATGGACGATGCGTGCGTTTCGCAATATGTTTAGGGAGTATGGGCTGCCGGAGATCATTCGTGTGGATAATGGTGCACCGTTTGCCTCGATGGGGGCGGGAGGTTTAAGCCGATTAAGCGTGTGGTGGATCACGCTGGGAATCGAGGTGCAATTCAGTCGGCCAGGCTGCCCTCAGGACAACGGGAGTCATGAGCGAATGCATCGGACAATGAAGGCCGAGTGTTGCCGTAAAGCGAGTGTGCATATGAGGGCTCAGCAGCAGAGGTTCGATCGCTGGCGAAAGGAGTTTAACTGCGAGCGTCCTCATGAAGGAATAGGAATGCAATTACCTGCTGAATTGTATCAACCTTCGGTAAGGCGTCTGGATGAGTCTATCAAAATACCGTTGTATGATCTCGGAGTTGAGACACGGAAAGTGAGTCAAAGCGGATTTATCGCACACAACAAGCGGCAGTGTTTTGTTGGCGAGGCATTTTCGGGAATGGAAGTGTCAGTCGATGAGGCTCAAAAACCCGGACTGACGCTGGTTTGCTTCGCGAATGTGAAGCTGGGCTGGCTGGAAAATTCTCCCAACGCTCGGCTCCGGCCTACGGCCTACGCCGAGCGTTGGGAGAGCAAGACTTGCAATAATGAAGGAAGAAGCTAAACAAGAAGTGTAACCTATGTGGTCGGTTTGTTAGTAACCCATGTGCCAGTTCATACC
>NZ_JAFBGL010000032.1 GCF_016811075.1 Oceaniferula flava | reverse complement strand
AGCTAACCGTTCGGCAGTCAGTGATGTGTGACGATTTAAGATTTCGATCAAGCGCTGTCCTTTTGTGAGGGCTGTCGGTTGTTCTCTACGTTCGGCAATAATAATGAAAAGACAGGTAATACCCATACTGGCTATTTTGGTTGGTATTCTTGCTGTGACATCTTCTTGGTTCAGCATTCGTCCATCCTCAGAACATCGATATAAGGATATGTTAGCACGTGAAGCTGCAGAACCTGGATCCGTTTCATCTGATGAGTGGGTGATGAGCAAGGATGATGAAGGTATGACCGCGTTAGCGCTTCTTTTCGTAGGAGTGCCATCGTTGTTGATGACGTCTTGTTTGGGTTTGGTTATCGCGGCCATAACTGGAAGGCGCCGAATGCTGTGCTATGCTCTAGGAGGTGTATGGATATGTTTAGGTGGTATTCTTCACGCATTTGTATGGCTAACCTGATTGCGAAGAATGTGGCCGAACAAGTCGCTGCATCCGACTGTTAACCGTTCGTAGTCCGAAGCCATTTTACAGTTAAAGCCATGCTTGATTTGCGGCGGTTTTACACGCAGCGGTTGAGCTTTACGTTAGATAAGAATAAGAATTCTGAGTCTCTGTGTTCATTGACCTGACGATGGGAAGTCGTTCGGTTTTTGCATCATGATGACTACATCATCATGCGGCACCCGGAAGGGGATCGAGACGCGATTAATAATGAGCAGGGTGAATCACTAGGGTAACGCATCACGGATTACGGAAGCGTTCCTTCGTCTCTCCTTCCTCCATCCGTCATGCTGGCCGACGTTTTCTCACTCCTATGATGACCGGTTTAGCGTCGGATAGATTTAGATTGAAGCGTCAGAACTTCGGTGAAGCGCACACCTTCTCAGTGTGAATCTGCAATGACCAGAACGGATCTAACAAGTCATTGCGGCCGACCGGATACCGTCCCTAGTCCGAGAAACATTCTACACGCATGGGACATTCTACATATTCGACCATTGATT
>NZ_JAFBGL010000031.1 GCF_016811075.1 Oceaniferula flava | reverse complement strand
CCGTCCCTAGTCCGAGAAACATTCTACACGCATGGGACATTCTACATATTCGACCATTGATTTATCGGCGGCCGAATTTTACGTTAGACAAGAATAAGAAATTAAGAGCCAGGGGATTGGTCGCACGTTATTTCACATCACGCGCATCGCGATACGAAGTAGACTCTCTGCTTCCGACCAGTAAGATTGGCTCAAGGTAATTTTGCCCCCGATCATGGACGAAGATCACGGAACCACCCAGTCGTGCAAATGACGAATGGGACGTTAATGTTTTGACCAGTTTTCCTGAAGAATTTGGTCTAACAAGGCGGTTCAGACGACTGTTAACCGTTCGTAGTCGGGAGCCATTTTACAGTTAAAAATTTGAATGGTTGGCGACTGTTTTACACGCAGCGGCTGACCTCTACGTTAGCCAATAAAAGAATGATAAAACAAATATTCCTCTTTCTCACAGCATTCATGCCGTTATTGGTGATAGCAGAGAATTCTACAGCAGAGATTGAACGCATCGATCGTAAAATAACAAATCTAGAATCTAGGGTGGATATGGAGGTGCATACTGATATTCAAGAGATGAACTCACTTGAGAGACGTATAAGTGACTTAGAGGATGAAGCTGGAGCCGTAGCCGCCGTGGCGTTTCTTAGCGGAGTATTGTGTGCCTTATGGGCTCAGCACACTCGGCGGTCATCATTGTTGTGGTTCTTTATGGGATTACTCCTGCTTCCTATCACGCTTTTGGTGTTATTATACAAGAATTCTGAAGATCTTAAGTCAGGCAGAACACAGTATTGGACCACACATTAAGTATTTAGGCTAACAAGACGATGCATCCGACGCGATACCGTTCGTTGTGAGATGAAGTTATAGAGCTAAAATCGTGAATGGTGCGAAACTGTTTTACACGGCGCGGTTGATCTCTACGTTCGGCAATAATAAGAATGAAGACAAGATGATGGGGAAGTTTGATTACGAGATCATCATGGTAGCTCTTGTCGGTTTGTTTGCCGCGATAGCAACTGTGGTGTATGAGCGGTTCACCAGTGATACAAAAACCCACTTTTTGAGGCTGTTCACTACGACTCCTATTCTGGGATTATTGGCATGTTATGCGTTGTGGAAGATTTCCCGAGCTGAGCCACGTAATGAAATTGCAGACGAAGTTATACTTATGGGGATATTCATTTTCTCAACTTTGGGGAACTTTTTTGCGTTGATTTGGTATCTCGTTTGCAGGAAGGTTATAAGAATAAAATCGGCCGAACAAGGCGCTTCATCCGACGCGATACCGTCCGTGAGCCAGAAACCATTGTGAGCTAAAATCGTTAATGGCGGCGAATCTGTTTTACACGGCGCGGTTGAGCTCTACGTTCGGTAATATAATGAAGATTGATGACAAAAACGCGTTAAAGGCAATAAGCATAGTTGCTGCCGTTTTTTGGTTCATCATTGCTGTGTGTTGGTTTCGCGAGACTTACTTCAAAGACAAATATGATAAGGGTGCGATTTGGGTGCCTGTGATCCTTTTTGTAATTCCCTCTACAGCGGCATTCTATATTTTCGCCTTCAGATCCGCGGTTATTGTAATTAAAGATAATGTTAGAGGCCGGCCATTATATACAATTGGTTTAACTCTATGGGGATTTACTCCTGTTCCGCCTATTATGTTTGGACTGTTTTTGGTGTTAACAAAGATTGCCGAATAGGTTTGATTTTAGCATGTTGTCGTTAAGAATAACTGACCGAACAAGACGAAGCATCCGACAGCTAACCGTTCGGCAGTCAGTGATGTGTGACGATTTAAGATTTCGATCAAGCGCTGTCCTTTTGTGAGGGC
>NZ_JAFBGL010000030.1 GCF_016811075.1 Oceaniferula flava | reverse complement strand
TCCGACTGTTAACCGTTCGTAGTCGGAGACCATTTTACAGTTAAAACCTTGCTCGACATTCGACTGTTTTACACGCAGCGGTTGAGCTCTACGTTAGGCGAATAAAATACAGCTGCATCCACGATGGAAATATTTACCAACATTATAGGTGTTTTAGCTTTGCTGAGCCCAATCATTATTTGTGCGCTAAGGATTCCTTTGCGTAACAGAGGTATTGGGGCTGGCAGAATATTCTATTTCGCAGTTTTTGTTATGTGGATTGGTTGTGTTGTTCCTGTTTATCTACATAACACACATTTAGAGTGGAGGATGCATTCCTTCGATGTTGACGGTGATGGCTTAATCAACCCAGATGAAATGAACTCTGATGCTCGTCAAGCACTCGATGATTTTGCGAATGACTCACCAGGTAGCAGCGGCTATCCATTATTTGCAATATTTGGTGCCCTTATTTGGTGTTCATCGGTGTTTGTGGCAGATCACTTTATTCGATTATGCTGGCGATTATTACAGAAGCGAAAAGCAAAAAATCTTGCCTAACAAGTCGCTGCATCCGACTGTTAACCGTTCGTAGTCCGAAGACATTATACAGTTAAAACCCTACTTGATTTGCGACGTTTTTACACGCAGCGGTTGAGCTTTACGTTCGACAATAATAAGAATATTTAGATAGGGCGTTCTCGATGCATCATGATTGAAGGTTTCGGTTTTGATCACAGTTGGCTTTATCCATTGATCGTGTCTTGAAGAGATCATCATGCAGGGCAAGATTTCCGTCGGTGGTTCATCAAATGATATGACCTTTTTAGCGCAAGGGGATTGGCACTTTTTTGATTTAGCATGATGCTGACCATCTTCCGGCATTCCTCGTTCCTGCGGGTGCCTCCAGAAGATCACCAACATGCGGATACGCTCATGGTGATGTGCAGTTTTCTTGGGTTGATTACTCCTTGTGTGCCTAGGTTGATTAACCAAGAATCGCGTCGAACAAGTCGCTGCATCCGACCGCTAACCGTTCGGCAGTCAGTGATTTGTGAAGACTTATACTTTTGATCAAGCGCTGTCCTTTTGCGAGGGCGGTCGGTTGAGCTTTACGTTCGACAAGAATGAAGAATAATAAGATCCAGAGGAAGGGTCGCACGTTGTAGCACACGGCGGCGAGTCGTTTGGTTCAGAACATCTCGCGGATTCCGATACTAAGGCGACTCGCTACACCCGACTGGTAAGATTGGCTCATGAAATTTCCCCTCGATTATGCCTGGAGAACACGTCACCATCCGGTCGGAGTTAATGGCGGATTGATCCTCGAATGGTTGGTAGATTTTCTAGCAGAATTTCGTCGAACAAGGCGCTTCATCCGACGCGATACCGTTCGTAGTCCGAGGAAGTTGCAGAGCTAAAATCGTGAATGGCGGCGAATCTGTTTTACAGCGCGCGGTTGAGCTCTACGTTCGGCAAGAATAATGAAGATACCTAAATACGCATTAATTTTTGTTTCACTGGCTCTTGGCGTAGCGGGGTTTCAGATATACAGCGAGCACACGTATGCATACAGATTTGAGGCTGATGGAATAGTAACAGAAGCTCAATGGGACACTCCAAATCACGCGATGTCACTATTCCGAATTAAGGCAGATGATGGATCTGAAAGCGTTCTACATAATCATCGAGTCATATTAACTCGAGACGATATCAAGGTAGGGGACCAATTTTCGAAAGAGCCCGACACATACTACTGTAGAATTAATGGCGTTAGGGTTAAATGCGCTAGATGAAGAAAAAATAAGCCGAACAAGACGAAGCATCCGACAGCTAACCGTTCGGCAGTCAGTGATGTGTGACGATTTAAGATTTCGATCAAGCGCTGTCCTTTTGTGAGGGC
>NZ_JAFBGL010000029.1 GCF_016811075.1 Oceaniferula flava | reverse complement strand
CGACCGGATACCGTCCCTAGTCCGAGAAACATTCTACAGGCATGGGACATTCTACATATTCGACCATTGATTTATCGGCGGCCGAATTTTACGTTCGGCAATAATTATAAATGCACCCGATAGCAAAGAAAGTCCGTGATATGGACGGCAAACTAGCTGAGCCAGCATCACTAGAAACCGTCAATGAATTAGAAAGGTCTTTAGGTGTGACTTTTCCTGATTCGTATCGAGGTTTTTTAGGTCAGCACGACGGTTCTGAGACGGAGACTGATGATGCCATTTGGCGTTTTTGGCCATGTTCTGAGATAAAGTCTTACACAGAGTATAGAGAGAAAGGGTTCTTCATCCCTGATCATAATGATATTAGGAATATACTACCATCAGTTAAGAATCTGACATTCTTAGGCCACAGAATGATTGTGTTCGCAGACGCTCTTATCGATGCGCCATCGTATGGTATGTATTTGGACGAGGGTCATGTTTGCCACAATTGGATATTCGACATTTCATATGGATATGTGTCAGCTATTTCCTTCGACGAATGGTCTAAGATATTTGTGGAGCAGGCTGAATACGGTTTGATATTCCGTGGGCAACAATAGTGGCCGAACAAGTCGCTGCACACGACCGTTAACCGTTCGTAGTCCGCAGCCATTTTACAGTTAAACCCTTGCTCGTATGCGCGGTGTTTTACAGTTGGCGTTTGAGCTTTACGTTCGACAATAATGAAGAAAAAATATGTCATTGCGATTTCTCTAGTTGGCTTGCTGCTATTGGTTTATGTAATTCCTATTATAGTAGCCAAGAGTCGTGCACGACCGTTGATGGGGCATTTTGATCTTGAGAGTAAGTGCATGGGGGGACATGAAATTTTTCTCCTGATAGAGAACGGACGATATTATTTTGATTGCCCCGGTCATAACGAGAAGGATGATATGGGTCGTGTAGCAAGATCAGGAGATTCAATAACCTTATTAGGTTTGCATGACGACTTACCATGGGCACGCGTGGACTGGAACGGTTCCAAGCACAGCATTACGTTCATTAAGGATGGTGAGAATCAAGACTTACCGCAGGTTGTGAGTCCTTGGCGTTTACGCCTGCCATACTACATTTCTCGTGACCACTGAGAATGTGGTCGAACAAGGCGCTGCATCAGACCGCTAACCGTCCATGAGTCGATGGCGTAGTCACTATTTCAAGTTGCTCAGAGATTTGCCCTTACGTTTTGGGCGGCGGTTGAGCTCTACGTTAGCCAATAAAAATAATATGAAACACATAGTAACATCACTCGCAGCTTTAGTCATGCTTGTGAGTTGCACATCCGAGGATGACCAGACGATATCAGATAGTGACGCTGAACTACTGGCATCGGTTAAACGTGTTCAAGATAAGTCTGGGTTATCGAATGAAGAAATGGAATCGGCAGTAATTCGTGGAGTAGAAGTTCTGTTGGTATTTGATAGTGCCATTCAGAAGGGTATAATGACCGAAGAAGAGTTTCAGCGTATGCCTGAGATGATTCAAGATATTTTGCAGAATCAACTTGAATCTCGTGCACTCACAGCAGCACTTGGTTTAACAGTTCTGAAAGCCCGCGAAGAAGGTGATATGAACAAGCTGGAGCGGTCGATACGGACGATTGTAGCGGAGCATTATCGAGAGACTGAAGGTAAGACGGATGATATCAATATAGGCTTTCGTAAGCGTGTAGAGGATTATGCTGCCAAAGATCCCGAATTGCTCAGCCTGATTAAAAAATAGGGCTAACAAGTCGTTGCCATCGACCGTTAACCGTTCGTAGTCTGCGGATTTTTTACAGTTAAAATCTTTAATGATTGGCGGTTGTTTTACACGCGGCCATGGAACTTTACGTTCGATAAGAATAAGAAAAACTATGAACATCATCATTTGGTTAGCTATCACCGCTGCATTCGTACGAGGCATTTATGTTTTTGATCAAGGTCACTCTGCTGAAGGAAGATATCCGGTTGCATCGGCCATCTGTTTCATTGGTGCAATTCTGTGCGCA
>NZ_JAFBGL010000028.1 GCF_016811075.1 Oceaniferula flava | reverse complement strand
ACAGCCCTCACAAAAGGACAGCGCTTGATCGAAATCTTAAATCGTCACACATCACTGACTGCCGAACGGTTAGCTGTCGGATGCTTCGTCTTGTTAGGCTTATTCTTGTAGACGGATAGATACTTCTGCACGTATCTGAGATAATCCAATTTTAGCATCGGCAATTGCCTGCTTCGTCCAATTATCGCCCTCGCGCCAACATCGGCTCTTCAAGCTAAGCCTATTAGAAAGATTCGCGTCATACTTCTTCATCAATATTGAGACCTGATCCCAGCCTTCCGCTACATTCCACTCTCTATCTTTGTTCCTTGGGTTATCTTTTCGGAAATCGTAGTAAGCTTCAGTAGCATGATACGCTCTTGATAGAGAAGATAGGGCTTCTTCCTGATCCTTTGTTTGTTCTCTTTTATTTCGTGGAAACATTGAAATAACTTGGAGAATTAACCCAGTTGCTCTCATGATAATATTAGTGTTGTCTTCGTTCATGATTCTTATTCTTGCCTAACGTAGAGCTCAATCGCGCCGTGTAAAACAGTTTCGCACCATTAACGTTTTTAGCTCTGCAACTTCCTCGGACAACGAACGGTATCGCGTCGGATGAAGCGCCTTGTTAGGCCCGTTTTATCGGTTCTATTTTAGCCGTCTTACCGTCAAACATATTCATGAAAGACGAAACTGTCGAATCAGCTGCCTCTTCAGGCGTTCTTCCAAATTGCATCGAATTATATGGTGTTCCTTGGTTAGCGTTCTGAATGGTATGTGATAATTCGGCTTCATACTTATAATCCTCTGAAACGTTCTCACCATAGAGTTCCCATACTGAAACTTGAATCGTGGGTGTTTCGATATCAGATTCGATATTAAATTCATATGTTGCTACTAATTTTCTTGCGGAGTGGATTAATTCGTTTGTTTGAAATTTCGTAATCATGTGGGTTTATAATATGTGCCTAAGGTCGAGAGGCAATGTAAAACCGCTCACGCTGCATGTTATAATTTTTGCCTAACGTAAAGCTCAACCGCTGCGTGTAAAAACGCCGCATATCGAGTATGGTTTTAACTGTAAAATGTCCTCGGACTACGAACGGTTAACAGTCGGATGCAGCGACTTGTTAGCCCAAATTCTTAGCGCATTAAGTCAGAATTCTCATCATGCGGAATCAGCTTAGGATATGCCATACACCAATCCACCACCTTCTCTGTAATTAAGTAATATGGGCTACCATCCCCACTTAGATCAGGACATTCCTGATCACGAATAATCTCTTCAACCTTCTCCTTAATCAAACATTGTTCCTTCTGAGTGAATATCACATCACTTCCAATCTTCTCGCTGATGAAACGCCACATGATCTCATGCTCATCATCCCAGTTCATGTTACCATTCCTGTAGGCTTGATCCGTCAACTTACACGCGATGCGAAGCAATTCCCCCTGTAGGCTCTCCGCCTGACCAGAGTCAGGAACAAGGTCTTCCCATAATCGTTGCTGCTCCCTTTTCCAGTCATAGGGTTTACGCTTTCTTAAGAAGTTCATTATTATTGGCTAACGTAGAGAACAACCGACAGCCCTCACAAAAGGACAGCGCTTGATCGAAATATTAAATCGTCATACATCACTGACTGCCGAACGGTTAGCTGTCGGATGCTTCGTCTTGTTCGGTTTATTATTTAGCGATAACCGAGAAGAGACCAATTAAAGCACCCGTCAGTCCTGTTAATATCACAAAAGCCTTAGAAAACATATCTAGTATTGTCATCCAGACTTCTCTTTGTTTTTTACGCTCCTGCCGAATTGTTTCGCGTAATTCGCAAATCGCCTCTTGTGATAAATGTAAAATATCCTCAGATAAGGTCGATCCCTTCCAAAATTTAGTTCCCAAATGGTAGTCAGATTTTGGTGTTACTGGTATAAAAAGTCGCTCTGCTTCTGATGTTAGCGATGTTGTGATTAAATCATCAATCTCAAACTGTATGATGGACTCTTCGTTACTCCCTTCTTGACCCAGTTCATGACGTTCATCACCTGTTTTGGCCTTGGAAAGAAGTGACATGAACAGTTTATTTGTTTTGTCTTTTTTCCTCTGCAGGCGTCGGAGTCTTATTATGTCTTTTATCTTCATATTATTATACCGAACGTAGAGAACAACCGACAGCCCTCACAAAAGGACAGCGCTTGATCGAAATCTTAAATCGTCACACATCACTGACTGCCGAACGGTTAGCT
>NZ_JAFBGL010000027.1 GCF_016811075.1 Oceaniferula flava | reverse complement strand
TGTATTATGGTCACACTGGAGCCATCCGATGCTCATAGAGTGTCCCATACTAGCCTAACGTAGAGCTCAACCGCGCCGTGTAAAACAGTTTCGCACCATTCACGTTTTTAGCTCTGCAAGTTCATCGGACAACGAACGGTATCGCGTCGGATGAAGCGCCTTGTTCGGCCACTATCCTTCAGTTGCGTGATCACTATTCCTTCGCTTCACAAGGTCAATTCGCCTCGCAACTATTCGCGCAGGCCACTGACTCATGTGACCGTATCCATCGTCCCACCCATCTACTTCAGATGCTTTCGATACCTCATAGCGCCCCAACACAACGACACGCTTACCAGCCCAACGCTGCAGAACTTCTTCATCGAAAGAAAAGGCCCCTTCAGCATCTATCCAAATGCTTGATTCATAGCGATTCTCTCTCCGCTCAGACTTTGGCCAATGATTAAGCGATATATCTTCAAAATCGAAGAAGAGTATCCCTTCAATTTCGAAGCATTCACCGTTCTTGGCCTTACCAAGATCCAAAGCTTGATTAACTGATAGAGTGCTCATTCTTATTATTGCCGAACGTAGAGCTCAACCGCTGCGTGTGAAACAGTCGAATATCGAGCAAGGTTTTAACTGTAAAATGGTCTCCGACTACGAACGGTTAACAGTCGGATGAAGCGCCTTGTTCGCTTACATTATTAATATGTGTCTGGAACATGCCCTTCAACTTTCACTTCAGGGGATTTGTATATGGGGATCTCTCTATCTGGATACGATCCTACATTAGAAATACCGCTCCAAAACGTGCCGCCACCCCATAGAATAGCGCCATATGCGACGATGCCTAAACCTCCGAATGAAAAGGCCAACACCAAGCTCAAAATCGTGACGATTGATCCAACCAACAGAATGGCACCGCCAATAAAGACTCTGCTACTATACTTCTCTCTCAATCGTTGATTCTCCTCTGGTCCCCATTTAAGATTCGCAGGGTTATACTTCTTCTCCATGCCTGCGACAATGTTGCACGCCCATTCTCTCGGCCAGCCATTGTGTTCGAGGAGCGCGACAACCTTCTTCGGCTTGCTTCTTCCGAGTTCCTCCAAGACGTCTGACTTGTGAGCCAGGACTGCGTCACGAAAATTGTCTTCAACGAGTTTCATTTCTTATTATTAGCGAACGTAGAGGTCTGCCGCCGCGTGTAAAACAGTCGCAGACCAAGTGAATTTATTAACTGTAAAACGGACTCGGACTAAGGACGGTTAACGGTCGTCAGCACCGCCTTGTTCGGTCTATTTTTTACGTGGTCTTTGTAGGGCTAGTTGTCGGAAATCCTTAATCTTCATTTTCTTATCGTCCATGTTAATGACCATACTGGTTTCTTCATATTTTCGGGATTTCTTCAACCGTGAATAATACTTAGTAAGTGACCCATCTGGATGTCTTGTATAATGCAAAAAAAACAGGGATCCCATTGGAAAAATAGGATGATCGGAAACCTTCAATCGAGCTTTTATAAATTCGTCATGCTTACCCCAAAAAAACTCGTGAGGCTTGAGTATGTGGAAACCATCATCAGGATGTTCTACGACCTCAGCAATAAAACAGTAGTCACTCGAAAAAAGTGATTTTTGCCATTGCGGTAGTTCTTTCGGCTCTGCTGAACAAAGCACACTGTTTAACGTGATGATAAACAGAATAAATGTGATTGTGTATTTCTTCATATTATTCTTACCGAACGTAGAGCTCAACCGCTGCGTGTAAAACAGTCGCAAATCGAGCATGGTTTTAACTGTAAAATGGCCTCCGACTACGAACGGTTAACAGTCGGATGAAGCGCCTTGTTAGACCAAATTTTTGTCTAGCGATGACTCGATCCATGAATCAAATCCAAGGCCAAATGCCGTGCTTCGAAAATTAGGGTAATTCTCGTTCCCCATTCGCATAATCAATTCACCAGGAACATCTAAATCGATCATATATTCCCTCAATTCAGAATCTACGCCTAAAACGAAAAATACTGGGTCGAGTGGCTTTCCGTCAGATGCAGCGATACGACATTGTAGGTTGGCTTCGATGATCTGCTTCTTAGACTGATATAAGATCCCCTTATTCGATGACCCTTCCATATACCTCTTATAGGCCTCAGGTAATAGAACACCCAATTCCTTCTCGATGTCAGCGAGTTCTTCTTTCTTCATTCTTGTCTAACGTAAAATTCGGCCGCCGATAAATCAATGGTCGAATATGTAGAATGTCCCATGCGTGTAGAATGTTTCTCGGACTAGGGACGG
>NZ_JAFBGL010000026.1 GCF_016811075.1 Oceaniferula flava | reverse complement strand
TGCGCACAGAATTGCACCAATGAAACAGATGGCCGATGCAACCGGATATCTTCCTTCAGCAGAGTGACCTTGATCAAAAACATAAATGCCTCGTAAGAATGCAGCGGTGATAGCTAACCAAATGATGATGTTCATAGTTTTTTTTATTCTTATCGAACGTAAAGCTCAACCGCCGGTGGGTCAAAGGTCAAAAACCAATGATGGTCTTAACTATAAAAAGTCTCCGGACTACGAACGGTTAACGGTCGGATGCAGCGAATTGTTCGGCAAATTTTTCGCTAACAAATAACCAACGCGAACGACAATCATCAACCCTGTGCTCCGACCGCTCTAGCCATGAGCAGAGGATAGGAGGCAACGTGTGAAATGTCAGAATAGAACTACGGAGAAAACCTCTGTATCAGATGGATCAAGCTGATCTCGATGCGAACTTCATAATTCGTAGATCAGGCGGCAACAATCTCATCAACAGGAACTAACTCCGACGAAGTGTTGTGATTCAGATTAACCTGGAGCCCATTTAGCGATCCATCACCAAGACTCCAAATCCATTGCGTGCATTATTATAGCCGAACGTAAAATTCGGCCGCCGATAAATCAATGGTCGAATATGTAGAATGTCCCATGCCTGTAAAAAATTTCTCGGACTAGGGACGGTATCCGGTCGGCCGCAATGACTTGTTAGATTCGAGGGGATCAATACGGCATTCACCGTCGAAAGGTGTGCTGTTCACAAATGGCTCGAAGGTTCTTCTGAATCTCTCCGACGATCTGTCAGAAAGCATGTGTGTGAGATAACGTCGGCCAGCATGACGGATGGAGGAAGAAGTGACGAAGGAACGTTCCGGAATCCGTGATGCGTTACCCTGGTGCTTATCCCTGCTCTCTCTTTTGAAACGTGTCCATCTCGTATCGGGTGCCGCATGACGATGTAGTCATCGTGATGCAAAAACCAAACGACTACCCATCTGCATGTCAACGAACGCGGAGACTCAGAATTCTTATTCTTATCTAACGTAGAGCTCAACCGCGCCGTGTAAAACAGTTTCGAAACCATTCACGATTTTAGCTCTGCAACTTCATCGGACAACGAACGGTATCGCGTCGGATGAAGCGTCTTGTTAGGCCACATTCTTCCTCGTTCGCGACCTACTCAAGAATCTTAAACTCCTCGCAATCCTCTTCATCACTGCCCGCCACTCGAATCGTCGTGGTGCCAAATTTGAACCCTGATAATCCGGATGCACCCTTAACGCTCGTCTCATGGAGAATCTCATCGATGTCCTTGTCATCTATCCAACCATTCGAATGTTGCTTCCATTCCGGCGCGGTCAACTTCAATAAGTCACGGACAAAGTGGCGAGGCACCTGTAGTAGAGAAATGAAGCCTCTGTCCTCCATTGCATCTTCAAAATCGTTAATTCGTTCGCGTAATTCAGCTATTGGGTTGTTTTTGGTCTGTATCATAGCTAAAAGATACCACAAATCTGAGGCCATTGGAATCACAATATCGATGGATATTTCTTATTCTTGCCTAACGTAAAGCTCAACCGCCGGTGGGTCAAAGGTCAAAAACCTTGGATGTTCTCAACTGTAAAAAATCTGCGGACTACGAACGGTTAACGGTCGGGTGCAGCGAATTGTTCGGCAAATTTTTCGCTTATAGATGACCAACGCGAACGACGATCATCAACCCTGTGCTCCGACCGCTCTAGCCATGAGCAGAGGATAGGAGGCAACGTCTGAAATATCAGAATTGATCTACGGGGAAATCCTCTGCGCTAGATGGATCAAACTACTCTCAATGTCACATTCAGCATTCGTGGATCAGGCGACAACAATCTCATCAACAGGAACCAACTCCGACGAAGTCTTGTGGCTTAGACCAACCTGGAATCCATAAGTCTATCGATCACCGGGACGCCAAATCCTATGCGTGCATTATTATAGCCGAACGTAAAGCTCAACCGCCGAGCAATCAACGGTTGAAAATGTAGTGTGTCTCATAGCTGTAAAAAGTGTCTCCGACTGCGAACGGTATCCGGTCGGATGCAGCGAATTGTTCGGCAACTTTCTATAGAGAGACAGCTAAAACCGAAACGGTATGAATCATCGCGTAACGCTAATCGGTGGAATGCAACGCTTGGAATAAACCGACCAGAGACGCTGCCGCCCTTGGTCGATTCGCTCAAATACGCGAAAACCATCTAGAATACTGTGTGATACGTGCCATCAAAGCCATCTTCGCATGATCTAACCACTACAAAATCGACTGAATATTCCAATATTGTGCAACCTGGATACAAAAATGGCGCACTCTCAACGATATGCGCCTCAATATTAGGTATCGGGTGATCAACGGGAATTCACGTGAGACGGCCCAAGATCATCTTCATTCTTATTATAGCCGAACGTAAAGCTCAACCGACCGCCCTCGCAAAAGGACAGCGTTTGATCAAAAGTTTAAGTCTTCACAAATCACTGACTGCCGAACGGTTAGCGGTCGGATGCAGCGGATTGTTCGACGCGATTCTTGAATAATCAACCTAGGCACACAAGGAGTAATCAACCTTTGAAAACTGCCTAGGTGCTGAACGTTTCCGCATGTTGGTGATCTTCTGGAGGTATCCGCAGGAACGAGGAATGCCGGAAGATGGTCAGCATCATGCTAAACCAAAAAAGTGCCAATCCCCTTGCGCTAAAAAGGTCATATCATTTGATGAACCACCGACGGAAATCTTGCCCTGCATGATGATCACTTCGAGACACGATCAATGGATCAAGCCAACTGTGATCTAAACCGAAATCTTCAATCATGATGCATCGAGAACGCCCTATCTAAATATTCTTATTATTGTCGAACGTAAAGCTCAACCGCCAACTGTAGAACAGCGCGCATACGAGCAAGGGTTTAACTGTAAAATGGCTGCGGACAACGAACGGTTAACGGTCGGA
>NZ_JAFBGL010000025.1 GCF_016811075.1 Oceaniferula flava | reverse complement strand
ACGAGCAAGAAAGCCGCGATGGCAATCCATGATAGTATATTTCTAATAGTGTAAAATTGTTCTGTCGTCATATTATATTATTGTCGAACGTAGAGAACAACCGACAGCCCTCACAAAAGGACAGCGCTTGATCGAAATATTTAATCTTCACTCATCACAGACTGCCGAACGGTTAGCTGTCGGATGCTTCGTCTTGTTAGCTCAATTTTGCTGCACCTCAACAAGATCAAAAATGATATTACTAGGGTCAAGTTCGGACAAGTAATTCTTCAGTTCATCAGATATCAATAAATGTAGTGTAGTGTCTAAACAGAATATTCCAGCATTTGGAACCATATCCTCAAACACAACAAAATCTGATGAATTGGATACACGATTACCTCTACCACAACGCTTACAATGTCGGTCCGATCGACGCTCAATGGGTGGTTTACTTTTCGCTCTTATGATAATTAAAACCCAATCTGGGGTGTTTGGAAGCGGGACAGCTTCAAAATCATCTGGACAAATTCGTGATAACAATGCGGCAACCCGTAGCGAAACAACAGGTGCCTCTAAGGCTGGCCACAAAAAGTCATTATCTTTGTGATGAGGCTGCTTAAAGGTCGGCGGCATTAGCCTAGCTCCAGGACTGAGTTCATGGATACTTAAACCTGAAAACCCTTCAAAACGTCGCAGTTCCTCGCGGAGTTTGTCCAGTCTCTTTGGTTTCAATGGCCAGCTGTCGTTAAGCCCCGTAACATCTCTGAGCTCTTGCGGGCAGTCGATACCCAACAAATCACAACCGCTCCAAGTGCCACAGCACTTCACACCCGGAAGACCATATGGAAAACTAATAGACCCATTATGGTTCGCTTTCTCTTTACTGCTTCTGTAACTAGGTGCTTTGATTCTCCAAATCTTCATTATTTTTAGCTAACGTAAAGCTCAACCGACCGCCCTCGCAAAAGGACAGCGTTTGATCGAAAGTTTAAGTCTTCACAAATCACTGACTGCCGAACGGTTAGCGGTCGGATGCAGCGGATTGTTCGACGCGATTCTTGATTAATCAACCTAGGCACACAAGGAGTAATCAACCCAAGAAAACTGCACATCACCATGAGCGTCTCCGCATGTTGGTGATCTTCTGGAGGCAGCCGCAGGAACGAGGACTGCCGCAAGATGGTCAGCATCATGCTAAACCAAAAAAGTGCCAATCCCCTTGCGCTAAGGGGGTAATACCATTCGATGAACCATCGCCGAAAATGTTGCCCTGCATGATGATCACTTCAAGACACGATCGATGGATCAAGCCAACTATGACCTAAACCGAAATATTCAATCATGATGCATCGAGAACGCCCTATCCAAATATTCTTATTATTGTCGAACGTAGAGCTCAACCGCCGGTGAGTCAACGGACGAAGATCTAGGATGGTCTTAACTTCAAAATGGCTCCAGACTACGAACGGTTAACGGTCGGATGAAGCGCCTTGTTCGGCCAAATTTTTCGCTATTCGAGTATGTATCAAGGGAGCCACATACGCAAAAGGAACACCAATTAACCACCAATATAGTTGGCGATAGTAGCTAGAATCTGTATCCGGGGATTCAATGAAGCGAACTACGTAGCAAATAGCCAAAGTTACGAACATCAAATGAACAATGTCAGCTGTGGAATACACACGGCCAAAGGATGACTGACCCCTGCGCCTTGTTGTGCGGTGCAAATTAGAACGCAGCTTCCGTGAGGGTGATGTCACGGCAATTGACACCACAAGAACAACGTTAAGAGACGCCAATGCCGGATCAACAAGTATCGTCATTAACCCCACGAAACCTAGAAACATAACCAGCGGAAAAAGCACTAACGAAGAAATAGTGTCTACTATGCGATGCATATTATTATTGCCGAACGTAAAGCTCAACCGCCGGTGGGTCAAAGGTCAAAAACCAAGGATGGTCTCAACTGTAAAAAATCTGCGGACTACGAACGGTTAACGGTCGGGTGCAGCGAATTGTTGGGCTTATTTTGGCTCGATAGGTGTAACGGTCTTGCTCCGTCCACCTTGATTCCAGAGCAGCTCATCAGGCGTGGGCCGTGCCTCATTGATAATCTCTACGGCGGCAGTCAAATCATCATAATAACGTTGAACGATCGCTGCCGTTAGTGTCTCCCAAGGAAGCACGTAACAGGCCGAATCGTGAGAAGGATATACACTGGTCTCAAACACCTCGTTAATCTCGATTGTCCTTCCGTGAGCAAGGCGATCGCGAAGGTTAAAAAGCTCCCAAATCGTCTGAAAGGGAGGATGTCCGGGCTCCATTACAAATTCAAGCTGCTTGGTCAGAACAGTAAGCTTCTTTCTGTAAGGTATTCGCTCGATCTCATCCCAAAATGCTATTTCCTCTTCCCCTACATGATTCAGGTATGCCTCGAAAGCGAATGCACAAAAGACTGCGGATGCCTGCAACTGCAGAAGAGATCCTTCTTCATATGTCTTTGCGAAATCGAGCTGATGCCACGCGACATGACGCAACATTGCATACGTGCGGCATTCACCTCCGTGTTCTACTCTTACTTTCATAATATTTGCCCAACGTAGAGCTCAACCGCGCGCTGTAAACCAGATTCGCAATCATTCACGTTCTTAGCTCTCAATGGTTTCGGGCTACGGACGGTATCGCGTCGGATGAAGCGCCTTGTTCGACTGCATTCTTGATTAGGCAACCCAAGCACTCAAGGAATAATCAACCAGCGAAAACTACGCTGAACCTGGAACGTCTGCCGCATGTTGCTGATCTTCTGGAGGCACCCGCAGGAACGAGGACTGCCGCAAGATGGTCAGCATCATGCTAAACCTAACATCTTCCAATACCCTTGCGCTAAAAAAGGTCTTACCATTCGATAATCCACCGCTGATAATGTTGCCCTGCATGATGATCGCGTCGATACGCGGACGATGGTTCAAGCTAGCTGCAATCGTTTCCGAAACCTTCAATCATGATGCATCGAGAACGCCCCACCCCAAAATTCTTATTCTTGGCGAACGTAGAGCTCAACCGCGCACTGTAAAACAGATTCGCACCATTCACGATTTTAGCTCTACAACTTCCTCGGACACCGAACGGTATCGCGTCGGATGAAGCGCCTTGTTCGATCCATTATTGGATTCATCGTGCATGCCAATCTCGCAGTGTTGCACTTCTTACTCTTTTGTATCTGATCGCCGACTATGCAAAATTGCGCACAGAATTGCACCAATGAAACAGATGGCCGATGCAACCGG
>NZ_JAFBGL010000024.1 GCF_016811075.1 Oceaniferula flava | reverse complement strand
TGTAGAATGTCCCATGCGTGTAGAATGTTTCTCGGACTAGGGACGGTATCCGGTCGGCCGCAATGACTTGTTAGATCCGAGGGGATCAATACGGCTTTGAAAGTCGAATGGTGCGCGGTTGACCAAAGGCTCGAAGGCTCTTCTGAATCTCTCCGACGATCAGTCAGAAATCATACGAGTGAGATAATGTCGGCCAGCATGACGGATGCAGGAAGAAGTGACGAAGGAACGTTCCGGAATCCGTGATGCGTTACCCTGGCGCTTCACCCTGCTCTCTCTTCGAGAATCTTTCCATCTGGTAGCGGGTGCCGCATGACGATGTAGTCATCGTGATGCAAAAACCAAACTGCTGACCATCTGCATGTCAACGAACGCGGAGACTCAGAATTCTTATTCTTATCTAACGTAAAGCTCAACCGCCGCTGAAGCAACCGTCGAATACCTCAAATGGTTTTCATCTCTAAGAAGTTACTGACTACGAACGGTTAGCGGTCGGATGAAGCGACTTGTTGGGCTTATTTTTGATCTGATCTAGAATATTTAAGTCGCCACTTAATAATCCCTGACGGTGTTGATGATTCACCGCTCTCTTCATAATTCGAATCATCGGCCACCTTGATGACGCATTTAAAGTCGTGACCATCTTCCAAGTCTAATTGCGTATAGTTGAATACATTGCTCTTATACGAGATCGAGAACACACGCGTGTCCCCAGCTTCAGATGATGCCAACCCCTTATAGAGCTTAGACACTCTGTCCCATCGTATAATAGAACTAACCGTCACGATATTGGAATTAAATGGATTTTTTAATGACTGGACTACTACAATTGCATTAATATTTTTATTATACCTGACTGAAGAAGATTTAGTGTATTTATATTTTTGTGTATCCTTATTGTTCGTAATCGTCAGCACGCCATTCCCTTCCCAAGTGCCTAGCTGACTCTTATAAGGATGAAACTCCGGAGGCAACTCATTAGCATGTGCTGCGCACGCTAATAGTCCAAACGTAAAATATTGAAGTCTGATAGTCATAATCTTTTTATTTTTGCCCAACGTAGAGAACAACCGACAGCCCTCACAAAAGGACAGCGCTTGCTCGAAATATTAATCTCCACAAATCACTGACTGCCGAACGGTTAGCTGTCGGATGCTTCGTCTTGTTCGGCCACATTTATCGAGGGGCGATCTCCACCAAGGGAGATACAATTAAACCAGCCCAAATCAATGCGCCGGAGATCAAGAGCACCATGCTGGTCAGAGCGCATGTTCTATAAAACGATGATATCGTCTTAAGTCTTCGAAATGAAACAGATGCGACAAACAATGATAAAAAAGTCCCAATAAAGAATACGAAGATCATCATTATTCCTGCTGAAATATTGGCACCACCAATACCAAATTTATCTATCATTATGCGAATATGGGTAGCTCTTCCAAATACTTCATACCACTGCCAGAAAGCTACAAAGAGGCAGCATAACGATAAGATCTTCCAACGCATATTCTTTCTTATTATTGCCGAACGTAGAGCTCAACCGCGCCGTGTAAAACAGATTCGCACCATTCACGTTTTTCGCTCTACAACTTCCTCGGACAACGAACGGTATCGCGTCGGATGAAGCGCCTTGTTCGGCTTATTATTATTTCTTATGTATCTTAGTTCGCTTACGAAACAACCTCCGCATTCACACGCGCAGGTCCATCAAGATTCTTCATATCTTCAAGTAGGTTTGCAGCATCACAGTCACGTGGCACATGAAGCTCTACCGTCTCTCCGTCAAAAACTGCTCGGTCAACTAAAGACTTCGCATCGCCAAGTCCTAGACAACAACGATCCATGATCAGACGAATGAGATCAAGCGTGCCAATTGACACCGGCCCACAAAATTTTGGATCTACCGAGAAACGTATCTTCATGGAATTCTTATTCTTGCCGAACGTAGAGCTCAACCGCGCCGTGTAAAACAGTTTCGCATCATTCTCGATTTTAGCTCTACAAATTCCTCGGACAACGAACGGTATCGCGTCGGATGAAGCGCCTTGTTCGGTAAAATCCTCGACACAACACTCGGCCATATTCTCACGATTCTTACCGCTATTCACACCGACCGTGATGTCTCTAGGAGTGTGAGGTGTCATTCACGATATGGTCCGCGAAATGTCCTTCAACGAGCGACTTCATACCTTGTGCAATCACGTGCGACTACTCCCCTGGTCATTATTCTTCATTATGACCGAACGTAGAGCTCAACCGCGCGATGTAAAACAGTTTCCAATCATTAACGGATTTAACTCAAAATGGTTTCTGACTCACAGACGGTATCGCGTCGGATGAAGCGCCTTGTTAGGTTTGTATTATTATTTGTCAACCTTTGTTGCTGTTGTCTGTTTCTTGTCCTTTCTGCTGTTAGAAATCATAACACCATTTTTTGGTAATCCGAAAGTTTCTTTTGCTCCGTCTGGATATATAATAATTAAATTCTTCCGATCTGTAATCCACTTTGCTGGCTCTGTGGGTTTGTTAGCACGAAAGACAGACCCATCTGGTCGAATTATTCTTTGGCTTTGCCATGATCCAACTCTAAAAATCCAAACGCCTAGATACTGCGATGCAATATCATCTCCGTCTGATGAATCCGCCAATGTATCAATATCGTTGATCATTGCCTCTATCACGTTAGAGGTTTTTAGGTCTCCTTTCCGCATATACGATAGTTTTAGTTTTTGCAATTCCTCAACATATACTTTATCGATCATTTGAATAGCCTTTGATCTCTTGTTAACGATTCGATTCACATCTTGTGGCAACTCATCTGAAAATGATGACATAATCGTAATACATATTATTGATAGTGTTAATATTGTTTTCATGTTTATATATTTTTACCTAACGTAGAGCTCAACCGCGCCGTGTAAACCAGTTTCGCATCATTAATGTTCTTAGCTCTGCACCTTCATCTCACAACGAACGGTATCGCGTCGGATGAAGCGCCTTGTTAGACGACATTCTTAGGGCAACCATATTCATCCGCTATAGCGTCAAGGTCATGATAAAGTGTTCCTTCAAAATATGGAAGAGCCTTCCGAATCGCTGTAATCAAGTGACACGCGATCTTACGGTTCATGTCTACATAATCTAGGTGAGGAATAGTAAGGACGGCACAGATCAGCGGCATTATCTCGGCGAGCAATTTGGGTTCAGCCTTAGAAAGTAAATATGAGGCCTGCATCCGACAATCATCCGAATACTTGTCATAGGGAGCGCAAACAGTGCAAAGTGACAACACCATCTCGGCTTCATGAAGTCTAGACACGATACTCTCTGTCGCCTCATCATCGGAATGTATTGAGGCAATTAGTGTCTCCCTTAGGTGATCGAGATTCATATTATTATTGTCTAACGTAGAGAACAACCGACAGCCCTCACAAAAGGACAGCGCTTGATCGAAATCTTAAATCGTCACACATCACTGACTGCCGAACGGTTAGCTGTC
>NZ_JAFBGL010000023.1 GCF_016811075.1 Oceaniferula flava | reverse complement strand
GACTGTTAACCGTTCGTAGTCCGAAGCCATTTTACAGTTAAGAATTTGAATGGTTGGCGACTGTTTTACACGCAGCGGCTGACCTCTACGTTCGGTAATAATAAGAATGCACGCACCAAGTGATAGTTGACCCGACAAATTTAAGAGATGATTTGGTTCAGCAGGCGGCACAAGTCCTTTCGCGTGGCAAAGGACATATTGGAGTCATTAATATGTTAACGACACAAGGTTTGAGCAACGATGAGGCGGTAACTATATCGCATGATATATTCGACGATGCTAAGTTGCATCTGAGAAGGTTACAATTACACGTTAGAGTAGTTGCTTGGACGCTAATTATCGGTGGTCCTCTGATACTGGCTATACTGACTGCATTTGGTATTATTGACGAAGATCTTGGGTTGCCCGCGTTGCTGGTTTCAGGGGTTCCAATTTTCTATGGGATAAGAACCTTATCGAAGTTACCCAATCCATCACGGTTACCAAAAAATCAAACCGAACAAGACGCTTCATCCGACGCGATACCGTCCGTGAACCAGAAACCATTTTGAGCTAAAGCCGTTAATGATTGGAATCCGTTTTACATCGCGCGGTTGAGCTCTACGTTAGGTAATAATAATAATCGCATGCGAATCATTATAGTTTTCACTCTATTGATTGCTTTCGTTTCATGTAAGAAAGAATCTATGAACGAGAATATAGTCGAAGACGATAGAATTTGGTTTAAGGGTAATCCATGGCCAGAAGGGCATCCCATTAAGAAGTTCAAGTGGTCCTCAGAAGTTCGAGATGGAGTTGTCTGGTTTCATATGCACCTGGAATCTGAGGATTATTATTCAGAGAGAGATCTGTATGATCCAGAACCCACAGAACATGACTCTGATTGGGAAGCTCCTATTGTATGGGGCAACTATCATAGCTGCACCATCTCTAGTTCCAAGTGGCACAATGGCGGTTTCCCGGTTTGTTCTGTCGAAGAATATTCACTAGATTATTTGGATGGTCATGTTGCGATAGTTGATCCTCTTCCTATTAGCTCGGATGCGGATTTAGATGAGTTGGCATTCCATACCTATTTACTTGGACACGATTCGGTCGCTGGCCACTCAATTCGATTTGTGCGGCGATCAGGCAGTGATCGCTTTGACATCATATGGGATGGGAAGATAGCTCTAGTTTATGCTGGTGATTACGATTACCGTTATAATTTTAATGCTCGAATATCGGATGTCGTAGCCCCTGACGTAATCAAATAGACCTAACAAGGCGCTTCATCCGACGCGATACCGTTCGTTGTGCGATGGAGTTGCAGAGCTAAAATCGTGTATGGTGTGAATCTGTTTTACACGGCGCGGTTGAGCTCTACGTTCGGCTCGATATTAACGACGCGGTAAAATGGGGCATGATGCCTAGTCACCCTCACTCGTCGCCCAAGAAATCCTTTTCGATCAGTGTCCACCCTCATCCACTTGCCGATAGATCTATAAAACCAGTAATCACCCCTCCTTATAGGTTCTCCAATAGGTAGTCGTTCCATCCTAGCTTTAACGAAAACCACCGAACAAGGCGAAGCATCCGACAGCTCACCGTTCGGGTCTTCTGAAATCTTTGCATGTTTTTCTAACGTGTTCATTTTTTCGTGTTTTCTTTGCATGTTTCGCTGCGGTTGTTCTTTACGTTCGGCTATAATAATGCACGCATAGGATTTGGCGTTACGGTGATCGATCGATGAATGGATTCCAGGTTACTCTCAGCCACTAGGCTTCGTCAGAGTTGGTTCCTATTGATTAGGTTGTTGCCGCCTGATCCACGAATGATGATGTGACATCGAGAGTAGCTTGATCCATCCGGCGCATAGGTTTGCTCCGTAGTTCTATTTTGATATTTCACACTTTGCCTCATATCCTCTGCGCAGGGCTAGAGGGGTCGGAGCACATGGTTGGTGATCGTCTTTCGTGTTGGGCATTTGTTTTCGAAAAATTTGCCGAACAATTCGCTGCATCCGACCGGATACCGTTCGTAGACGGAGAGACATTTTACAGCCATGAGACACACTACATTTTCGACCGTTGTTTGATCGGCGGTTGAGCTTTACGTTCGGCTATAATAATGCACGCATAGGATTTGGCGTTACGGTGATTGATCGATGAATGGATTCCAGGTTGCTCTGAATCACAAGACTTCGTCGAAGTTGGTTCCTGTTAATGAGGTTGTTGCCACCTGATCCGCGATTGATGATGTGACATTGAGAGTAGTTTGATCCATCTGGCGCGGAGGTTTCCCCCGTAATCCTATTTTGAGATTTCAATCGTTGCCTCATATCCTCTGCTCATGGCTAGAGCGGTCGGAGCACATGGTCAGTGATCGTCGTTCGCGTTGGTCATTTGTTAGCGAAAAATTTGCCGAACAATTCGCTGCATCCGACCGGATACCGTTCGTAGTCGGAGGCAGGTTTTACAGGCATGAGACACACTACATTTTCGACCGTTGATTGATCGGCGGTTGAGCTTTACGTTAGGCGATTATATTGCTCCTACTCGGTGGCCTCCCATGCTTCGGCCATTTTCTTCGGCCCGGCCTGTAGCCCTACGCCAAGAGCGAAGATTATTCGCCCTGTGTAAACAATAGGGAGCATCAAGACACACCAGATGACGCACCACCAGGGAATCAAGTTTTTGCGACCGTTTATAGTTTTGTCGTGCGGCCAAAAAATAAGAAGCCTAACAAGTCGCTTCACACGACCGTTAACCGTTCGAGTGTTCGAAGATTCAGAGTTATTATTTTCGTTCGGTTTCATAAGTTTTACAGTTGGCGTTTGAGCTTTACGTTAGCCAATAATAAGAGAATCAGAAGCAAAGCGTTATCATGAATCATCTGTCTCGCTGGATTTATCACCTAAACCTAAGACCATGCATCGCTCTCGCAGCTGACGTCATTGATGTCACGTTTGATGATGCAGATTGGGAGATAATCCGCCTCGGGTTACAGGGATCGTCAGACATTGAAGATCGTTGGTTCAAGCATGTATTGAATGGATCTGATGGCTATCTTGAGATTAACTGCTCACTTGATGATGGTGACAACAGTGCTGGTATTGTTCACGTGAGGTTTAGTGATATCGAAGATAGAATCATCTTTTCTAAGATCATGACCATTCTGGATATTTGTGCCGAATACACTCTAGCACCATCGCCAGCATAGTAATAATGTGGGCTAACAAGGCGCTTCATCCGACGCGATACCGTTCGTTGTCCGATGACCTTGCAGAGCTAAAGACGTTAATGATGCGAAACTGTTTTACACGGCGCGGTTGAGCTCTACGTTCGGTAATAATAATATAAGAATACCCATGAATATAAGAATCAAAATAATATGTATGTTAATGGCATTACCTAGTGTGCTTTGCTCTGCAGAAGAGCAAGCGTTTGCACACTGGAAACAAACACTATTTTTGAGTGATTACTGTTTCATTGCTGAAGTCGTTAATGACCCGGATACTGGTCATAAAACACTAAAGCCTGTGGAGTTTTTTTGGGGCAAGCACGATGCATTCTTAAAATCGCACGCGAAGATTAATAATTATCCCGGGTTTCCAGTGGGATCATTATTTTTCGTGCATTACACAAGACAAGCAGATGGAGGGTTTTCTAAGAGTCATTTGCAATTGAAGAAAACCCGATCTTATGAAGATACTGAAATAATTATGTATCGAGACGATAAAAAAATGAAGATTCAGGATTTCCGTAAAATGGCAATTCAGAGACCGCAAAAAAAATAGACCGAACAAGACGGAGCATCCGACCGTTAACCGTTCGTAATCCGCAGCCATTTTACAGTTAAGAATTCACCCGGATCATCATCGTTTTACACGCGGCGGTTGTCCTCTACGTTAGATAAGAATAAGAATTCTGAGTCTCCGTGTTCGTGGGCACGCTGATGGGAAGCTTCTCGGTTTCTGCATCATGATTCGCTCACTCATC
>NZ_JAFBGL010000022.1 GCF_016811075.1 Oceaniferula flava | reverse complement strand
CCGACCGTTAACCGTTCTTGGTCGAAGGCCGTTTTACAGTTATGATCTGCGTTCGTATGCGCGGTGTTTTACAGTTGGCGGCCGAATTATACGTTCGGCTATAATGATGCACGCATAGGAATTGGCGTCACGGTGATGGATCGCTGAATGGATTCCAGGATGATCTAAGCCACAAGATTTCGTCGAAGTTAGTTCCTGTTGATGAGATTGTTGCTGTCTGATCCGCGAATGCAGAATGTGACATTGAGAGTAGTTTGATCCATCTTGCGCAGAGGTTGTCTCCGTAGTTCTTTTCTTACATTTCAGACGTTGCCTCCTATCCTCTGCTCATGGCTAGAGCGGTCGGAGCACAGGGTTGATGATCGTCGTTCGCCTTGGTTATTGGTTAGCGAAAAATTTGCCGAACAATTCGCTGCACCCGACCGTTAACCGTACGTAGTTCGCAAAGATTTTACAGCTGAGACCATCCTAGGTTTTTGACCTTTGACCCACCGGCGGTTGAGCTTTACGTTCGGCAATGATATGAAAGACGCAGTATTAGGAACCTTAAAGGAAGATAAGCATATCGCGCATATGCTGATTGGAACAATACTTCACAAGTATCGTAAGGTTAAGCTCACGATTTCACTAGAGGGAGAGGCGCTTGAAAATTGCTTGGAATGGGCGCGTGAGGCGGTGGGAGACTTGAAGCGCATAGACGACCTAGCTAAACAGGCTGCATGCGAACACCTTCTTCCGTTATACAATGAGAACTGGAGAGAATACGAGCAATCCGACGGTAGGGGCGCCTGGGAGATAATCTCGAATCCAATCTTAACTCTTGATGAGATTAGAAGTGAATTTAGGCTCAGTACATTCCAAGTTGAAGGTGTGGATTCCTTATGCCTTTGGTATAGTGATGGCGATTTATTCGGTGGTCACGACGTAGTTGTATCATCTTCAGAGCGTATGAATTTTGATGATTTGACAGTTAATTTGTGGGGTTAGTCGAACCTATAATTTGGCCGAACAAGTCGTTGCCATCGACCGTTAACCGTTAGTAGTCTGCAGATATTATACAGTTAAAACCCTTAATGATTGGCGGTTGTTTTACACGCGGCCATGGAACTTTACGTTCGGCTATAATAATGCACGCATAGGGTTTGGCATCACGGTGGTAGAACGGTGAATAGATTCCAGGTTGCTCCTTGTTAAGAGGCTTCGTAGGAGTTGGTTCCTGTTGATAAGCTTGTTGCCGCCTGATCGACGAATGCGGAACGTGACATTGAGAGTAGCTTGATCCATCAGGCGCATAGGTTTTCCCCGTGATCCTATTTTGATTTTTCCCGCCTTGCCTCATATCCTCTGCTCATGGCTAGAGCGGTCGGAGCACATGGTTGCTGATCGTCGTTCGCGTTGGTCATTTGTTTGAGAAAAATTTGCCGAACAATTCGCTGCATCCGACCGTTAACCGTTCGTAGTCGGGAGCCAGTTTACAGTCATGAGACACACTACATTTTCGACCGTTGATTGATCGGCGGTTGAGCTTTACGTTCGGCAATAATAAGAAAGAATAATGGCGATAATATCAGTCATATTTACTACACTGGCGGCATTGATCTCACTTGGCAATCTCACCGGCTGCATCATGGCCATGCGTGGTCAGAGGGCAGGGGGTGATCGAGGATACTCAAGTGTCCCGGCGATTTCTCTAATATTCTGTGTAGCAGCATTATTTCTAGATCGCGATAATCTTGGTTATTGGGTATTTCTCGCATGCATCTTAGATCCAGGGACTTGGATGTTAGCCTGGCTTCCTGCGCTGTTCTTTCAGCGTGCCGATCCCATATCTGAAGAATAAAACTGGCCGAACAAGTCGAAGCATCCGACCGTTAACCGTTCGGAGTCGAGAGACATTTAGAGTTAAAATCATGAATAATTGGCGGCGTTTCTACACGCGGCGGTTGTTCTTTACGTTCGGTAATAATAAGAAGAATGAGCAATTACATGTCACAGATCTGTAAAGATTGGATCAGAATTTTCCCTAATCTCGTCCGATATAAGAGCGGGCGAAAACTACTGAGAGGTGCCGAGACCGTCATCTACGGAATTGAAATTCGAAAGATATCCGATGATGTTTATCGCCCAGAATTCATCTGTCTTAATCTTCTATCCGCATTTAATGAGTTCTCTTTGGTGCGAGAGTTTGACCTTCCCAAGAATCCACAGGCTGATGTCCCGTTCGCTGATCACGCTCAATATTATCCGGTGGTTGCTCGCAGGATCAAAGAAGAAGTGCCTTTGCTGAGTAAGGTCGAACCTCTTCAAGAAGATATTGTCTGCACATACCGATCCTCTATTGATTGCGATTTGTTCCGTGGCTCTAACCCGTTGTCCTTAATGACATCGCTTATCCAGCAAGCCATATATTACGGGTTATCTGATGTAGAATCGACTGAGCGGACGAGATTGAAGCAGTATATGGATTCTCTTTCACCTAGTGTTATAGATTGTTTGCGTGACCCGATTGCTAAGGAGCTTTCTGCTAGCAGGGATGACTTGATTCATAATTTGAAGGTGAATATGAGCATGTCGTGTTGGCCCGGTCATTAGGATAATACAAACCGAACAAGACGCTTCATCCGACTGTTAACCGTTCGCAGTCGGAGACCATTTTACAGTTAAACCCATGCTCGATTTGCGGCTGTTTTACACGCAGCGGTTGAGCTCTACGTTAGACAAGAATTATGAAGATCATATCACGACTATTGTGCTGCCAGGGTATCAGAGTGATCGACGGACGAGCAAACGCCAGCAAAGGAAAGCCTGATGGACGGCTCATCAGAGATGTGGCATCAATGTGTAATCAGATCGGCATCAAGAATTGCGAATTGTGGCTTGATGGCTCAGGTAGAGTAACTTTTTCAGATGAAATTCCCGCCGAGCATCATCAGAAGTTTAGGAACCTCTTTTCTATGCATGGCTGAGAGCAGTTGCGAGCCTTATAGAAAGTCATCGAAGAATGTCGTCTAACAAGGCGCTTCATCCGACTGTTAACCGTTCGTAGTCGGAGACCATTTTACAGTTAAAACCATGCTTAATTTGCGGCTGTTTTACACGCAGCGGTTGAGCTCTACGTTCGGCTATAATAATACAATGAATACAGACAGTAACACCGTTAAGAGATACGAGAGGTATCTGAAAGATCCTGATCGTCTTAGTGCTGAGATAAAGCAATCTCACACGGCTGAGCGCTTTATGGGCGTGGTGATGTTATTGGCTGCAATCTTTATAATTTATAGATGGTGTGCACATTCAGAATCCAGACGAGAAGTGGAGGTTGTTCTAACAACATTCCATGTAGTTACGCTGAATCTATTATTGCTTGTGTTCGTGTGGGTGAAGATCAGATCGCACTTGTTGGCCATTTGTAGGGCCCATCAGATAGTCTCTGGAGACGTCTCACATGAAACTGAGAAATTTGCCGAACAAGGCGGATCATCCGACCGTTAACCGTCCTTGGTGCGCAGCCATTTTACAGTTAAGAATTCACTTGGATTATCACGGGTTTACACGCGGCGGTTGTCCTCTACGTTAGGCAAGAATAAGAATGGATTCATCGTCAGTCACACGCGGCACTCCTGGCGGATGTATCATCGGCCTCCTTGGAATATTCTTTCTAGTTTTCCCAGCCGTGGGAACTTGGGGGATGAGTAAATGGCTCAGCATACCGAGTGATGAACGCCAACTGAATGCGTTTTTCTGGATCATGCTAGCTTTCATAGTAGGTGGGCTATTGATGTTTATCGTGCTTTCCGTTATTTCGATTCGTGTTTTGAAGGTTACGAACTTTAAGACTTATGATCCGGATAATCCTAGTCTACACTGGTAAAAAATGAGCCTAACAAGTCGGTGCCATCGACCGTTAACCGTTCGCAGTCCGAGGAGATTTTACAGTTAAAACCATTAATGATTGGCTGGCGTTCTACAAGCGGCCATGGACCTTTACGTTAGATAAGAATAAGAATTCGGAGTCTTCGGATTCGTGGGCACGACGATGGTCAGCTGTTCGGTTTTCGCATCATGATTCGCACACTCATCATCATGCAGCACCCGGAAGGGGAACGACACTTGAATGATTGAGAGCAGGGTGAAGCGCCAGGGTAACGCATCACGGATTCCGGAAGCGTTCCTTCGTCTCTCCTTCCTCCATCCGTCATGCTGGCAGACGTTATCTCACTCGTATGATTTCTGACAGATCGTTGGACAGATTCAGAAGAATAGTTAGGATTTCGATCAACCACACACCATTCGACGGTGAATGACGTATTGATCCTCTTGAATCTAACAAGGCATTGCGGCCGACCGTTAACCGTTCTTGGTCGAAGGCCGTTTTACAGTTATGATCTGCGTTCGTATGCGCGGTGTTTTACAGTTGGCG
>NZ_JAFBGL010000021.1 GCF_016811075.1 Oceaniferula flava | reverse complement strand
GCCAACGAGAGCGTTAAACGATGGCACAAAAAAAGCCCGGTTCCATCGGTGAAGATGGAACCGGGCATAGACCTGGCAACGACCTACTCTCACAGGGCCTATCGCCCCACTACCATCGGCGCAACAGCGTTTCACTTCCGGGTTCGGGATGGGACCGGGTGGTTCCACTGTGCTGTGGTCACCAGACCGCCGGAGGCGGGGTCATCGGCATGATGAATGCCTCCGGACGTCTGGTTACTTGCAGCGGGTGTGCCTGTGTAGTTACTTGTGGTAGAGTATGTCTTGTTGGTCTTGGAAAAGATCGGGAAAAAATCTCGAGTAAGATTGTGCAGCTCCGGGAGATCCGGGCTGATCTTTGTTTGACGCAGCGTTGTTCGCTGACATCCGTAGAGTGATATTTCGTATTGTGTGATTGATTTAAAACAATGCGTTGGTTCGCACTTTGCTTTGGTCTATTGTCCTTGGTTTACTCGTTTTCATATGGCTTTTACCATACCAAACTTGAATTTTGAATGTTTCGATTCTTCAAAATGGATGCTTTCTTCAAGCTGGAAGCTGAAAAAAGAATTTCGAAGAAATCAAGCCAGACAGACGATTAGTACTGGTGAGCTGCATACATTACTGCACTTCCACCCCCAGCCTATCAACGTGGTGGTCTTCCACGGTCTTTCAGGGAAAATTAATCTTGAGAACTGCTTGGCGCTTAGATGCTTTCAGCGCTTATCAGGACCGTACTTAGCTACCCGGCAATGCTCTTGACAGAACAACCGGAACACCAGAGGTACGTCAAACCCGGTCCTCTCGTACTAGGGTTTGAACCTCTCAATTTTCCTGCGCCCACAGAGGATAGAGGACCGAACTGTCTCGCGACGTTCTGAACCCAGCTCGCGTGCCGCTTTAATGGGCGAACAGCCCAACCCTTGGGACCTGCTCCAGCCCCAGGATGCGACGAGCCGACATCGAGGTGCCAAACCGCGCCGTCGATATGAACTCTTGGGCGCGATCAGCCTGTTATCCCTAAGGTACCTTTTATCCGTTGAGCGACGGCAATTCCACTTTCTACCGCCGGATCACTATGGCCTACTTTCGTATCTGCTCGACTTGTGGGTCTCACAGTTAGGCTGGTTTGTGCCATTACACTCGACACACGGTTGCAAACCGTGCTGAACCAACCTTCGCGCTCCTCCGTTACTCTTTAGGAGGATACCGCCCCAGTAAAACTGACCGGCTGCCACGGTTCCCCGGCCGGATGACGGCTCGGGGTTAGATTATCCAATGTCAAAGGGTGGTATCTCACTGGCGACTCCACCAACCCCTAAAGATTGGTTTCAAAGTCTCCCACTTATGCTGAGCATTAAAATCGAATAAACAGTAACAGCTTACAGTTAAGGTCTATAGGGTCTTTCCGTCCTTCTGCGGGTAGCCGGCATCTTCACCGGCACTACAATTTCACTGAGCTCCTGGTCGAGACAGTGGTCAACTCGTTGCACGATTCGTGCAGGTCGGAACTTACCCGACAAGGAATTTCGCTACCTTAGGACCGTTATAGTTACGGCCGACATTCACCAGGACTTGGACTCGAAGCTTTGCCAATAAAGGCTAACATCTCATCGTAATCTTTTGGCATTGGTCACGTGTCACATCGTATACTTCGACTTGCGTCTTTGCACAATGCTGTGTTTTTGCTAAACAGTCGGTTGACCCATTTCACTGCGGCCCCCCGAAGGGGGCACTCCTTATCCCGAAGTTACGGAGCTATTTTGCCGAGTTCCTTGACCAGGTTTCACTCTTGCGCCTTGGTATACTCTACCCACCCACCTGTGTCGGTTTACGGTACGGGCTGCTTTTAGTCGTGTCGGCTTTTCTTGGCCCTCTTTCATGCAATACGCTTCGGCACAAGGCCTCCGCTCGGAATTCAATAACCTGGTTGCAATCCAGAAAGCGTCCCCTTCACTTTGCAGGTGCTGAAATATTAATCAGCTTACCATCCCCTACGCCTATCGGCCTCGGGTTAGGTCCCGACTAACCCCGGGACGAAAAACGTTGCCCGGGAAACCTTGGGTTTACGGCGGCCGGGGATTTCACCCGGCTTATCGTTACTAATGTCTACATACTCTCTTGTCAGCAGTCCACGGTCGGTCGCCCTTCCGCTTCTATCCAGCTGACAATGCTCCTCTACCACGCCATGTTCCCGCAGGAACATGACATCCAGAGCTTCGGTATCATGCTTATCGCCAATCATTTTCGGCGCAGGGTCTCTCGATGAGTAAGCTATTACGCATTTTTTAAATGGTGGCTGCTTCTAAGCCAACATCCTCACTGTCTAAGAAACCCCACCTCCTTTCCACTTAGCATGATTTTGGCACCTTAGCTGCTGATCTGGGCTGTTTCCCTTTCGACAATGAAGCTTATCCCCCACTGTCTCACTGCTGCGCTCTATTGAATGGTATTCGGAGTTTGATAGGGGTTGGTAGGCGGGTATGCCCCCTAGCCCTTTCAGTGCTCTACCCCCACTCATCAACACGCAACGCTGCACCTAAATGCATTTCGAGGAGAACCAGCTATCACGGGGCTTGAATAGCCTTTCACTCCGACCCACAGCTCATCCGAGCGTTTTTCAACACACATCGGTTCGGTCCTCCACAGCGTTTTACCGCTGCTTCAACCTGGCCATGGGTAGGTCGCCTCCGCTTCGGGTCTAGCGCCTGCAACTTGTGGTCGCCCTATTCGGACTCGCTTTCGCTACGCCTGCGTCCCAGAAGGACTTAAGCTTGCCACAGACACTAACTCGTAGACTCATTAAGCAAAAGGCACGCAATCACAAGGACAAGTCCTTGCTCTTACACCTTGTAGGCACATGGTTTCAGGTTCTATTTCACTCCCCTCACAGGGGTACTTTTCACCTTTCCCTCACGGTACTGGTTCACTATCGGTCGCTAGTTAGTATTTAGCCTTACGCAGTGGTCTGCGCAGATTCACACGGGGTTTCACGTGTCCCGTGCTACTCAGGAACACCCTAGGGCCATCGAAGATTTCGGTTACGCGGATGTCACGCTCTATGTCTGCTCTTTCCAAAGCATTCACCTATCTTCTCAAGTCCCACAGCGGGGTCCTACAACCCCGGAGAATAAATCCTCCGGTTTGGGCTCTTCCGTTTTCGCTCGCCACTACTCACGGAATCGATTTCTCTTTCTTTTCCTCCGGTTACTGAGATGTTTCACTTCACCGGGTTTTGCGTATCCTTCCCTATTTTATTCAGGAAGAAACGATACCATATTAATGGTATCAGGTTACCCCATTCGGAAATCAACGGGTCAGAGCTTGTTTGCAGCTCACCGTTGCTTATCGCAGCTTATCACGTCCTTCATCGCCTTCTAGCACCAAGGCATCCACTATGTGCCCTTTAAAGCTTGATCTCTTATTCGAAATTCAGCTTCTGTTATCATCGGGTAAACCCGACGGTAACGAAATTTATTGCCATAAATTTTTGGTTCTTTCTCTCTTCACGTCTTGCGACGTTCAGATCGTTAGTTTTGTTTTGTTTTCATACTCGCTCCATTGCTGGAACGGTATAAGTTTGGTTGGTTTCGAGTATTTCCAAGGACTGCAAGACTAAAGCTCATGTGGAACAATTGTATTGTTTTATATTGAACCGTCCAGTTTGCACCAGACAGCCATTACAGAACAGGAAATATCAATTATTTCAGACTTTCACCATGTGTTACCGTATAGATAACCGTAGGTGAGGCTCGCCCAAAATAATTTCTCTACAGATGTCAAAGAACGACTTGCGTCTCGTTTACAGTGTTTTGTGTTTTTTGCGTTACAACCTTCTACCATTCAAAATCAAATGGTGGGCCAGGCAAGACTTGAACTTGCGACCCCACGCTTATCAAGCGTGTGCTCTAACCAACTGAGCTACAGGCCCTTTTAGTTTTGATGGTGGAGGTAACCGGATTCGAACCGATGACATCCTGCTTGCAAAGCAGGCGCTCTACCAACTGAGCTATACCCCCTTTAATGATCAATGCCAGGCATTCATCGAGGGCGGTTGTGATTGAAGAGTTGCCGTTCATTGCTGAACAACGGGTGAAAGATTGAATTGCACGCTGCAGCCACGTTTTAACACATGGTGCGCTTAATAATTAATAAGTCGTGGTTGAGTTTCCTCAGTCCACTTAGACACCCTGCCGAGCAAGCTCGGGTTAGGCGTCGACCTTTCGCAGGGACGGTGAGACCGTTTGCGAATTACTCCATAGAAAGGAGATGATCCAGCCGCAGGTTCCCCTACGGCTACCTTGTTACGACTTCATCCCAGTTACCAACTACACCTTAGGACCTTGCTTCAATAAAGTTAGCGCAGATACTTCGGGTGCGATCGGCTTCCATGATGTGACGGGCGGTGTGTACAAGACCCGGGAACGTATTCACGGCACCGTAGCTGATGTGCCATTACTAGCGATTCCAACTTCATGGAGGCGAGTTGCAGCCTCCAATCCGAACTGGGCCCAGTTTTGTAGATTTCCTCCACCTCACGGTTTCGGTTCTCATTGTACTGGGCATTGTAGTACGTGTGCAGCCCTAGGCGTAAGGGCCATACTGACCTGACGTCATCCCCACCTTCCTCCCGGTTGACCCGGGCGGTCTGAATAGAGTCCCCACCATTACGTGCTGGCAACTATTCACAGGGGTTGCGCTCGTTGCTGGACTTAACCAAACATCTCACGACACGAGCTGACGACGGCCATGCAGCACCTGTGTAAGGTCCCCGAAGGGTCACACGCTTTCACGTGCTTAGCAATACATGTCAAGCCTAGGTAAGGTTCTTCGCGTTGCATCGAATTAAGCCACATACTCCACCGCTTGTGCGGGTCCCCGTCAATTTCTTTGAGTTTTAGTCTTGCGACCGTACTCCCCAGGCGGCGCGCTTAACGCGTTAGCTCCGGCACAGAAGGGGTCGAGTCCTCCTACACCAAGCGCGCACCGTTTACTGCCAGGACTACAGGGGTATCTAATCCCTTTCGCTACCCTGGCCTTCGTACCTCAGCGTCAGTAAATGTCCAGCAGGCTGCCTTCGCCATTGGTCTTCCTCTTGATATCCACGCATTTCACTGCTACACCAAGAATTCCACCTGCCCCTCCATTACTCAAGTCTGGCAGTATCGGATGCAGTTCCGGAGTTGAGCTCCGGGATTTCACACCTGACTTACCAAACCGCCTACGTACTCTTTACGCCCAGTGATTCCGAATAACGCTCGGGACCTTCGTATTACCGCGGCTGCTGGCACGAAGTTAGCCGTCCCTTCCTCTTGTGATACTATCAAACATAGCTAGCTCTTAACCGACTATGCCTTACTCTCACATGACAGGAGTTTACGACCCTAGGGCCTTCATCCTCCACGCGGCGTTGCACCATCAGACTTTCGTCCATTGTGAATGATTCTCGACTGCTGCCACCCGTAGGTGTCTGGACCGTGTCTCAGTTCCAGTGTTGCTGATCATCCTCTCAGACCAGCTACCCGTCGTTGCCTTGGTGAGCCGTTACCTCACCAACAAGCTGATAGGCCGCGAGCCAATCTCAAAGCGACACCCGAAGGCATCTTTGATCCGAAGACCACATGCGGTATTAATCTCCCTTTCGGAAGGCTATCCCCCACTTTAAGGCATGTTGCTCACGTGTTACTAACCCGTCCGCCACTAGAATACCAATTAGCAAGCTATTCAGTATTCTCGTTCGACTTGCATGTCTTATCCACGCCGCCAGCGTTCATTCTGAGCCAGAATCAAACTCTCCGTATAAATTGCCATCCTAAGATGGACTTTTAAACAGTTATAGGCTTTGTATTCATTTTCCTGTATTCCTAAAAACACAGGCGTAGTTTACGTTTACCAAATTGACAAGTAGTAGAACATATCGCCGAAGCGACCATTCTCTACATGATCTGCGCACCATTTTTCAACAGGCGCAGCGCACAATTCAATCTTTCCTCTTCCTTCCTGTCTACACCGTCCGAAAAGCACTCCAACATAACCGTGGTGGTTACACCTTCATCACACTTTCCGCCTTGCAGGCAGGACTAACACTGTAAAAGATCAGCGGAACACTCCTTGCGAAGCTTCCCTCACGGAGATAAAAAAACCGACCGACCAGCCACTGTTTCCAGCTTGCTGACCCGATCGACTTGAGTGTCTCTCGTGTGCCCTCCGTTCGGAGCGGCGGGCGGAACCTACTCGAAAATCGTTTCAGGTCAATATCTTTTGGCCACAAAATCACACTTTTTTGACAACAAGGCCACAACCCA
>NZ_JAFBGL010000020.1 GCF_016811075.1 Oceaniferula flava | reverse complement strand
CCGGTTGCATCGGCCATCTGTTTCATTGGTGCAATTCTGTGCGCAATTTTGCATAGTCGGCGATCAGATACAAAAGAGTAAGAAGTGCAACACTGTGAGATTGGCATGCACGATGAATTCAATAATGGATCGAACAAGGCGCTTCATCCGACGCGATACCGTTCGTTGTCCGAGGAAGTTGCAGAGCTAAAAACGTGAATGGTGCGAATCTGTTTTGCACGGCGCGGTTGAGCTCTACGTTAGCTAATGATAAGAACATGAAAAAATCCGTAATGATCATAGCCGTGTTCTGCGGTGGTCTGATTGCAGGGTTATTTTTCGATAAGTTGTCCTCGTATTATCGGATGCCTGGAATATGGAACCAAGGAGAGAGTATTGTTGAGAAGATCGAGCAATATAAGGAGAATGTTGGCAGATACCCTGATCAACAATGGTTCACTGAGACTATTCCTGACGTCGTTACGAGTGAAGGACACGAATGGCTGTATCTGAATATTGAGCCAAGTGATTCGAAAGGGAAGACACTGCTGATCGCCACATGGATCGAATATGGAGATTCCTTCTATGCAGTATACTCTGGAGGTCTCGTTCGTAAGGTTGATTTAGATACTTTAACGAATAAGAATTGAAGCTAACAAGTCGTTGCCATCGACCGTTAACCGTTCGTAGTCTGCGGATTATCTACAGTTATAACCTTGAATGATTGGCGGGTGTTTTACACGCGGCCATGGAACTTTACGTTCGGCAATAATTATGAAGATTCACTATCTAAGTTTTGAGGTAGTTCTTTCTCAATATCCGAGGCTGACTGCCGAGGGTTTTGTGGATACAGACTCTCCTAAGTTTAACGCTTCAAGAGAGCTACTCGAATCTGAGGGTGATCGCGTGAAGCGTGTCCGGCAGTGGATCGACAAAAATCTTAATCCACTCTTGTCGTATTCTGCTAAGATTAACAACTCGCGAACTTCATACAGGATTAAGACGTACGCAGAACAAGAACTCGGGCATATTTACAATGGTGTCTTTATTGCATCTATGCTTTGTGAGGGTTTTCTGATAGGTAAAGAGTCTCAGAATGTTTCGTTTAATGTTTCGAATAAGGCATTGAGAGATATCGAAGAATAGTGGCCGAACAAGGCGCTTCATCCGACGCGATACCGTTCGTTGTCCGATGAACTTGTAGAGCTAAAATCGTTAATGGTGCGAAACTGTTTTACACGGCGCGGTTGAGCTCTACGTTAGCTAAGAATAAGAATGAACGCAGAACTGACATCGATGCGAGAGGCATGGATTCAAGAAGCTGTTACAGCATTAGCGCGCGGCCGTGGGCACCTTGGCGTGATCAACATGCTTAGATCCTATGGCATGAATTCACATGATGCCAAGAAGGTGTCATTTGACATTTTTGATGCGGCGAAAGCACGCCTCAGAAAATTGCTTAGATGGAAACGGTTAATGGCGTGGTCAATGATTGCTCTTCCATTCATTTTACTGATTTTTGGGTATGGGAATTTTATAGTAACATTATGGCCACTCTTTGCTGGAATTACTTGGTTGTATAAGCTGCCTAATCCTAGCAGGCTTCCAGAAGAAAAATTAAGCTAACAAGGCGCTTCATCCGACGCGATACCGTTCGTTGTCCGAGGAAGTCGTAGAGATAAAATCGTTAATGGTTGCAAAACTGTTTTACACGGCGCGGTTGAGCTCTACGTTCGGCAATAATAATAAATATGTGGAAATTGAACGATATTCAAGACGGCGAATCTTATCGTGTAGCCCTTAAGGTAGCCCCGACTGGATCACGCATTTTTGAGCTAATCCCGTCTTCCTGTGAGTATAATGATTATGATTTTGTGACGCCAGTAATCGATGATCATACGCTACTAAGGAGTAGGAATTATGAACGTATTGTCACTGAGTGTGGCATAGAAGGTGATACTGATATTTTCGTCGATGCACATGGTATATGGATGACCGCTAGTGAGATCGATCAACTTGATAGTGACGTCGAAGATATCCAGTGGTATAAAGGTGTGGCACCATTCTTTGCTCCAAAATAATGTGGCCGAACAAGGCGCTTCATCCGACGCGATACCGTTCGTTGTGAGATGGAGTTGGAGAGCTAAAAACATTACTGATGCGAAACTGGTTTACACGGCGCGGTTGAGCTCTACGTTCGGCTATAATAATGCACGCATTGGATTTGGCGTTATGGTTATCGATCGATGAATAGATTCCAGGTTGGTCTGAGCCACAAGACTTCGTCGGAGTTGGTTCCTGTTGATGAGGTTGTTGCCGCCTGATCCATGAATGATGAAAGTAACATTGAGAGTAGCTTGATCCATCAGGCGCAGAGATTTTCCCCGTAGTTCTATTTTGATATTTCATACGTTGCCACATATCCTCTGCTCATGGCTAGAGCGGTCGGAGCACAGGGTTGGAGATCGTCGTTGGCGTTGGTTATTTGTTAGCGAAAAATTTGCCGAACAATTCGCTGCATCCGACCGTTAACCGTTCGTAGTCCGCAGACTTTTTACAGTTGAGACCATCCTTGGTTTTTGACCTTTGACCCACCGGCGGTTGAGCTTTACGTTCGGCAATAATAATATGGATGAAAACCAAGTCATAGAGAATCTTCTGACTCACTTAAAAAATAACGGTTGGGATATTATTAGTTTCGTTCCTGCTGGCATCCGAGGAATAGATGTTGTCACGTGTGATAAGCATAATCGAAAGTGGTATATCGAGGCTAAGGGGGGAACATCATCGAACCCTAATAGCTCGAGATATGGTAAGCCATACACCAAATCACAAGTATTCGATGTCACCTCTAAAGGGCTAATGCAGTGTTTTCACCACATAGCCAATAATGATGAAGATATTAACGTTGGGTTTGCGTATCCTGGCGTGAGGTATTTTGGCGATTACATGGATCCTATTAAGCCTATGTTGAGATCTATCGGTGTTACTCTTTTTTGTGTTAATGAGGATTCAACGGTTACGGAGTCGCTAGCTAAGAATGTGGCCGAACAAGGCGCTTCATCCGACGCGATACCGTCCGCAGCCAGAAACCATTGAGAGCTAAGACCGTGAATGACTGCGAATCTGTTTTACACGGCGCGGTTGAGCTCTACGTTCGCCAAGAATAATTATGATAGCATTAATAGTAGGATTGATCCTTCTCGGTATTACACTGTGGAACTTTCGCAGTGAGGAAGCAGACCCATTGCTGTTTTCGGATTTTCTGGCTGGTCACTTTGATGTGACTCGAATGGAGCATCCGGTAATATATTGGACCGCTATCACTGCCCAAGTTATTGTCTCCCTGGGGGCAATTGGATATGGAATTTTCACTCTGCTCACATAGCATTTTGCTTGTACGACGTGTTCAAGAAAGCAGTCGAACAAGGCGCTTCATCCGACGCGATACCGTTCGTTGTCCGAGGAATTTGTAGAGCTAAAAACGTGAATGGTGCGAAACTGTTTTACAGTGCGCGGTTGAGCTCTACGTTCGGCTATAATAATGCACGCATAAGATTTGGCGTCACGGTGATGGATAGCTGAATTGATTCCAGGTGGGTCTAAGCCACAAGATTTCGTCGAAGTTGGTTCCAGTTGATGAGATTGTTGCCGCCTGATCCGCGAAAGTAGAATGTGACATTGAGAGTAGCTTGATCCATCTAGCGCAGAGGTTTTCTCCGTAGTTCTATTCTGACATTTTAGACGTTGCCTCCTATCCTCTGCTCATGGCTAGAGCGGTCGGAGCACAGGGTTGATGATCGTCGTTCGCGTTGGTCATTTTTAAGCGAAAAATTTGCCGAACAAGTCGTTGCGGCCGACCGTTAACCGTTCGGAGTCTGCAAGCGTTTTACAGCTATGTCCGTTGTTGATTTTCGACCGTTGACCCACCGGCGGCCGAACTATACGTTCGGCTATAATAAGAATGAAGACGCCTCAGATGATATTCCGCGCAGTAATTACTATTCTAGCAGTGTCATGCATTATTCGGATACTTTATCGAAATTTTGACTTTCTGTTATCAGGTTTAGGTATCATAGAGTTTCGAGAGCCTGATCTCATTGCAATCTGCATCCTGGCTTTTGTTCTAATGCGTACTCAGTGGGAGAGAAGATCTTTAGTCGTGGCGAACTTCTTTGCTTTATTTACTGGTGTCTTCACAATTGTCACGAAGGGAGTAATCATGCTATTTTCCGCAGATCTATGGGTGGCTGGTTGGCACGCTATGACATTTGCTGTGGGTTGTTGGATCTTCATTATCGCACTTGAATCTTGTGAGCGCCTTAAAAATAATGTGGCCGAACAAGTCATTGCCATCGACCGTTAACCGTTCGCAGTCGGAGGACGTTTTACAGTTAAACCCATGTATAGTTGGCGGGCGTTCTACACGCGGCCATGGAATTTTACGTTCGCCAAGAATAAGAATTTTTGAGCTGGGGGATTCTCGATGCATCATGATTGAAGGTTTCGTTTTAAATTCCAGCTAGCTTGATCCGTGAATGGTGTAGCAAGCTGATCATCATGCAGGGCAACATTTTAGGCAGTGGATTTACTTCACGTATGACCTTTTTAGCGCAAGGGGATTGAGACTTGTTAGGTTTAGCATGATGCTGACCATCTTCCGGCATTCCTCGTTCCTGCGGATGCCTCCAGAAGATCACCAACATGCGGAATCATTCATCGCGAAGTGAAGTTTTCTTGGGTTGATTACTCCTTGCGTGCTTGTGATGATTATTTAACAATTGCAGTCGAACAAGACGAAGCATCCGACAGCTAACCGTTCGGCAGTCTGTGATGTGTGAAGAATTATAATTTCGATCAAGCGCTGTCCTTTTGTGAGGGCTGTCGGTTGTTCTCTACGTTGGATAAGAATAATAATAAGACTCCTGATTTAAGTTGAAGGGGAATGGGCAGGTTAATGAAGGATCAGAATGTGATCACATGCCGCCCATTGGCTGATGTTTCCCGCTGGGTTTAGTCGTAAGATGGTCGTCATATGATCACATACTGATCCTGGGCGGACGTTTTACACGGTTGAGACAAGAAGAATTGGACGCCACATGTCGATGGTCGCCGTCTTGGTTACGCGCCGCAGCTACAGGGACAAGACTCTTCCGTAAACTCCAGAGACATGTCCCTTCCGCTACTCTGCTGGCAGACGTTTTAAACGAATGGCACAGGTCTTGCGCTGCACCCGACTGATATCGAGGTTTTACACGTGGCGGAGTGCCGGTCACCCGTGAACTTGCAGGTGGAGATTTCACCTCAGCCAGATTGAGGGCATCGTGCGCCATCCTATTCGCGAGGTTGGTGATCCGTTAAATTTTCCGTAGAGATCATAGCGCGGCTCGAATCCAACAAGTCGTTGCGGCCGACCGTTAACCGTTCGTAGTCTGCAAGCGTTTTACAGTTAAGGCCATACTTGGTTTTCGACCGTTGACCCACCGGCGGCCGAACTATACGTTCGGTAATAATAAGAATTATGAATCAAAGATTAATAGGAATATGTGCATCAAGCATGTGGGTGACGGCACTTGTAAGATTGGATATTCCCCGGATCGATGTTGCCTCTGATATTTACGTTCCTGTTACTTATTCGTTGTTAGCCATTGTAGCTTCAGTTGCAGTGTTCACGGAGAAGCGATGGGGATATTGGGCGGCATTAGTTTTAGCTGGGACTCAACTATTTGCGATTTGTTATGTTGCTACAATAGCGTTCGAGGGTTTGATTCCGTTGAGCATGGATGTGTTATTCAAGAATTCAGCAGTTCTAATCACTATCGTTTCGGCCTCAATGCTATTAAGAAAAAAATAAACCGAACAAGACGAAGCATCCGACAGCTAACCGTTCGGCAGTCAGTGATGTGTGACGATTTAAGATTTCGAGCAAGCGCTGTCCTTTTGTGAGGGCTGTCGGTTGTTCTCTACGTTCGATAAGAATGAATAATACACGACTAACAGACTTTTTAGGTGATGCATACCGAGTTCAGAGTGGGGAGTATTATCCAGAAACTCACCAGAAGAATCTAAGGTATCTAAGTGAAGAGTATCCCGAATATCCAGAGGACGTTATTGATTGCTTGTATCGGTTTGCTATCCACCTAGATGTTGAGGCCACAAGACTTGGCAAAGAGGTGAATTTGGGTGAATGCACTAAGGAAGCAGCCCTCGATTTTTTAGCTGTAACATTTTATCATTTTAGTAAGGGCACTCGGCGGTTAGCACTTGAAATGCAATTGACCAATTAGGTTACGCCAGGGAGAAATTGATCGAACAATTCGCTGCATCCGACCGGATACCGTTCGTAGTCGGAGGCACTTTTTACAGGCATGAGACACACTAGATTTTCGGCCGTTGATTGATCGGCGGTTGAGCTTTACGTTAGCCAATAAAAGAATGATAAAACAAATATTCCTCTTTCTCACAGCATTCATGCCGTTAATGGTAATTGCAGAGAATTCTACAGCAGAGATTGAACGTATTGATCGTAAAATAACAAATCTAGAATCTAGGGTGGATATGGAGGTGCATACAGATAATCAAGAGATGAACTCACTTGAGAGACGTATAAGTGACTTAGAGGATGAAGCTGGAGCCGTGGCCGCCGTGGCGTTTCTTAGTGGAGTATTGTGTGCCTTATGGGCTCAGCACACTCGGCGGTCCTCATTGTTGTGGTTCTTCATGGGATTGCTCCTGCTTCCTATCACGCTTTTGGTGTTATTATACAAGAATTCTGAAGATCTTAAGTCAGGCAGAACCCAGTATTGGACCACACATTAAGTATTTGGGCTAACAAGTCGTTGCCATCGACCGTTAACTGTTCGTAGTCTGCGGATTATCTAGAGTTAAAACCTTGAATGATTGGCAGCTGTTTTACACGCGGCCATGGAACTTTACGTTAGATAAGAATAAGAATTCTGAGTCTCCGCGTTCGTGGGCACGCCGATGGGCAGCTGTTCGGTTTCTGCATCATGATTCGCACACTCATCATCATGCGGAGCCCGGAAGGGGAACGACACGTGAATGATTGAGAGCAGGGAAAAGCGCCAGGGTAACGCATCACGGATTCCGGAAGCGTTCCTTCGTCTCTCCTTCCTCCATCCGTCATGCTGGCCGACGTTATCTCACTCGTATGA
>NZ_JAFBGL010000019.1 GCF_016811075.1 Oceaniferula flava | reverse complement strand
CTTCTGATGTTTGATACTATTGTTCATAAGGTGGTAGCATTCTACAGAAACCGTTGGCTCGGTCTCGACTACCTTCTCATTCAATCTTCGCTACGCCCATCACGGTGCCAGTCGCTCGATGGTCCAGCTATCGCCCTCGCGGGTGTAGCGGAAACGATCGTGCACGCGGCCTTTCCCTCCCTGCCAGAATTCGATGCGCTGGGGAATCACCCGGTAGCCGCCCCAGAAACTGGGCAGCGGCACATCGCCGCCTTGAAACTTGGCCTTGAGCTCTGCCATTTTGTTGAGCAGCAGTGCCCGGGAATCGATGACGCTCGACTGATCCGAAACCCATGCGCCGATTTGGCTCTCGCGCGGGCGGGAGGCAAAGTATTTCAGCGACTCCGCGGCGCTGACTTTTTCCACATCACCCTCGATGCGAACCTGTCGCTCCAACTGCAGCCATGGAAAGAGAATGGCCGCTTTGGGCAGGGCTTCGATTTCCTTGGCTTTGTCGCTGCCGTAATTGGTGTAAAACACAAAACCTTGGGCATCAAAAAACTTCAGCAAAACGGTGCGCGAGGAAGGATAACCATCGAGCCCCATGGTGGAGAGCGTCAGAGCATTCGGCTCGTGCAGCTGCGCCTCACGGGCCTCGGCAAACCATTGCTCAAACTGGGCGATCGGCTCCTCAGCAAGATCCTTGCGTCGCAGCACGCGGCTCCCGTATTCCTCCCGCATCGCGGCGATTTCCTCTTGGCTCTTTGACATACCCCTCTGTAACCCACGCGCCGCACAGGGTAAAGCCTGAGGCACCGAGATGCGTGAAGATTTTCGCTGCACCTAATCAATCACCGCCGCAGCCTCCGCCACAGCTACTGCCGCAGCTGGAATCGGAACCGCAGTCGTTACCGCAACTCGAGCCGTAACCGCCCCCTGAGCCACCACGCCCTCCGCCGCCTTTTCCCAGCTTGGAAATCAGCAGGACGACAACGATCACCGCGAGCACAATGATCGCCAACCATAATTCGCCATCGTCGCCCTGGGCCACAAGGTGGGTGCAACCCGCCAATGAAGTCAGGATCCCCACCGCCGCCACGGATTTCCACAGCGCACTGCGCGGCAGAACCCAATGTTTCGAAACGTCCACCAGACGCTGGTCTTTACGGGCAAAACGCAGCTTCGAGCTCGGCCAGATGTCCTCCGGTGGCGGACTGCCAAAATGCGCCTGATAGGTCGTCAGGGTGCGCTCATACCAATCGTGAAATTTCGCCCGCTCGTCGGCACCACCCTGCGTGGGTCCGTGATGCACCGGCTGCCCTAACACGTCTCGACAAAGCGCGTTCCAATACGAGCGGGTGTAGCAAAGGTGCAGGTGCCAGACTTGGTCGACCTCTTCCGATGGCGACACCGGGTGTCCGGCTTCGCAGCAGAGGTAGATGAAGCGTTTATACTCCTCGATCACACGCGCCGTGAACTCAGCCGACCAGTTATTTTCGCGAGCCAGCCGATCGCTGAAGGCAAATTGGGCGCCGGGATGATCGATGGAAAAAGCGGAGAGTTTGGACCAGAGAAGCTCGTTCATTGGCACAAAATGAAACGTTAGAGCGCTGCGATCAAGCCTGATGATTGACCGCAGCTCCATCGCCTGCCCGAGGCATCATGGCGCCACCTGTGCACGTGCACGGTCGCCGCCCTCTCAAGCCATTGAAACAGTCTAATCGACGCCAAAAAAAATGCCCTCTCCCACAAAGGGAAAGGGCATGGAAAAATGATTGAGCGCTGAGCAATTACTCAGCGGCTTCGGCTGGCTTTTCGGCAGCTTTTGGTGCGTCTTTGTTCAGCTCGGTCAACAGAGATGCGGTGATGTCAGTGGCATCTTTGGTGTAGAGCAGGAATGGCACCTGGTTGGCGCTGAGGCCGGATTTGTCTAAGACGAAGTCGAAGTCTTCCTTCTTGGAGTGATCGACGATACGCTGGCGGATCTCTTCGAGAATGCCCTTCATGCTGGCTTGTTTCTTCAGCTCGAGCGCGCGGGTGCGGCGACCGAGGAACTCGCGGCGCTCACGGTCCATGGCTTTGGCTTCGTCGAGCTTCAGCTGGAACTCACGGGACTTATCGCGCTTCAGTTTGTCAGAGAGTGTTGGGTCCTCAATTTTCTTCTTCAGCCCTTGCAGCTGCTCTTCGAGAGCGCGGATTCCGGCGAGACGTTCGTTGTTTTCCTTCTGGATTTTGGCGAACTCCTCACTGAACTTCTGCTGCTCGTCGGTGGTGCGGTGGTATTCTTTGAACAGCTTCTGCATGTCCACGGTCGCAATCTTCAGCTTCTGAGCTTGTGCCGATCCTGTGCCGACGGCGGTGACGATAGCCAGCGCGCAGAACATGGCGGAAAACTTAAGGTATTTTTTCATGATGGATTAATGTAACAATTCGGATGATATTGGGGGCGCGCCAGAGTTTGAAGCGCGGCGCAGCGCACGGCCAAGCTGCACCGAATACGATACCTCGTCAACTTTTATCCCGCTGGAAAGCAGCGCCGTAAAACGACCACTCTGAGCGCCCTCACCCATCATCCATCTAGTATTTCAAGAGCATGAACATCATCACCGAACCCACCGAAATCCCCCACTCCGCCGAACGCTCACCCCGCGTGCTGGTGCCCACCATGGGCGCCCTGCACGATGGCCACCTGACCCTGGTCAAGCGCGCACGCGAACTCGCCGGAGACGACGGAGAGGTGCTGCTGACGCTCTTTGTCAACCCCACCCAATTCAATAACCCCAGCGACTTGGAAAACTACCCTCGCACGATGGAGCGCGATCTCGAGCTTTGCCGCGAGCACGGGGTGGATCTGGTTTTTGCGCCCAAGGATGGCAGCATGTATCATCCGGACCACTCGGTAAACGTCACCGAAGACGCGCTCTCCTCCCGCCTCTGCGGAGCCACCCGACCCGGCCATTTCGCCGGTGTCTGCACCGTGGTGCTGAAGCTGTTCAACCTCACCGGATCAGACATCGCGGTGTTCGGTAAAAAAGATTTCCAACAACTCGCCATCATCCGGAGAATGGTGCGAGACTTGAATGTGCCGATCGTGATTGAAGGTGTCGACACCGTGCGTGAAGCGAGTGGCCTGGCGATGTCGTCGCGCAACGTTCGCCTCAGCGAAGCCCAGCGCAACGACGCCCCCCGCATTCGCAAGGCACTGCTCACCGCCCAGCAGGCATTCCATCACGGCGAGACTCGCCCCGACCAGCTGCTCGACATGGCGCGTCAAACCATCGAAGCCTCGGACGCCTGTGCAGTGATCGACTACCTCGAGCTGCTGGATGCGGAAAACCTGCAACCGCTGGAAAAAGTTACCCGCCCCGCCATCATTGCCACCGCCGTCTTTTACGGCGAGGTTCGTCTGATCGACAATATCGAGTTAGACGCGGAGTAAGGCGATGGCGAAGGCCGCTTAGTAACAGCCTCTATTTGAGCGCCTCGAATTTGGCCCAGAAGGTTTCCGTCTGGCGGCTGCTGGGGATGATTTCGACCACCGTGGTTTTGTCACCAGGTTCGAAATCAAAGCCCTCCATGCCATCGACACGGACATAGTCCATCTTCCACATCTTCGCCCAGGACTCAAACCCGTGCTCGTGTTCGTTGGTGACCAGCTCGGTCACTTCGGGATCCATCCCCTGCACACTGGGCAATCGGCTGAAGATCTGTCCTCCACCATTGTTGATCACCACCAGCATACGCCCTTGGCACTGCACCTGATCTAACAAGGCAGGAGCTCCCATGTCGTAGAGAGCCGTGAGATCTCCAAAGATGCCCCAAGCATTTTCCTCATCGGCCGTGGCTCCCAGCCAGGTGGCGATTTGTCCGTCGATACCATTGGCTCCGCGGTTCGCACGCACCAGTTCGTAAGGAAACTCACTCTGGGCGAAATCGTTCCACTCACGGATCGGCAAACTATTTCCCAAATACAGACTGCTGCCCATGGTGGCCATCACCGAGAGCATGCGCACCATGCCTGGCTCGCTTTCCGGCAGAGATTCTAACAATTCGTTCACCTTACCGCGTCGTTTGTTTGAGAGTTTCAGATGATCCATCGCGTCGCCCACCGATGAAATCTCACCGAGCGCACGCATGCAGCGACTGATATCGCCAGTAATCACCTGGCTATCGCGTGAGAGTCCGGCGTAGCCTGTGCGGGAAATCGACACCACCTGGACGGCTGGCAGCTCTTCAAGATCACGCCAATAGCGCCCCACCGGCACCTCACCGATGCGCAGCACGTAGGCTGGCGGGTTCTCGCGCAGCAAGCGATCGCCATCCACGAGAACCAACTTACCGAGTGCCTCGCGCAGGCCGCTTGTGCTATCGGCCAGAACCGGAGCGCCAAGGTCGCGCAGGACATGCCACACCTCTTCACGGTCCTCAGGCTCAAGCCCGCCCAACAGCACCACCATGCCCTTCCAGGCATTTTTGATGCAGTCGAAGACCGGGCTCATGTTGATATTTTCGCGCTGGGCTTGCACTTCCCCCACCCTGACCTTGGAGAGTCGGGCTTTCGCTTCGTTTTCCTCGATGCAAATATTCAGATGCCACGGCAGCTTGCCGCTCCAGCCGTCGAATAGTGTCAGGGTGTCCACCCATGCGATGTCTTCGCAGCCTTCAACGTATTTGGAAAAAATCCCCACGTGCTCAATCGCTTGAGGGGCTCCGGTGCCGCGGAAGCGCTCGGGACGATCGGCCGATACGATCACCAGCGGTCGCTGCTGGTAATGGGCCTCCACCACGGCGGGCAGCAGCTCGGCCACGGCAGTTCCGGACGTGGTGATCACCGCACAGGGAGCTCCGTTTTCCATGGTGCGACCAAGGGCAAAAAATCCTGCCGCACGCTCATCGAAGTGCGAGAACACCCGCACCTCACCGGCATCGCCACTCTCGGCATAATCGGCGAGAGCCGACACCAGTTCCAGATTCCTGGCTCCCGCGCAGACTACATATTCTTGAATGCCGGCTGCCACACAGGCGCCGACGGTATCGCTGATCCATCCTTTACTAGACACGCGCAAAGAGTGCTGGCGGATTTTGGAAGAAGCAAGACATGTTTGCGCGGATGACTGGTGAGTTCAGTATTCAACATCAGGTTTTAAAGCGGAGAGGTTCAGAAAGGAGTGAAATCGAGAATCTGTGATTTTCACTGTACCCATGCCCCCCCTTCTATCGTCCCGCTGCGACTTGAGATCTGTGGGGGGCTTGGGTTCCCGGGGTTTTACCCCGCGCTAGTTTCTTTCGACCCGCTGGGTCTGCTGTTGGGGGCTGCGGTTTTTGTATCACTGAGGGCTATGGAAGGTGGTGAAATGGCTAGGATTAATCTTATTGTCGGGGGTGCTTGAGCTGGCTAAATAAAAGGCAAGTGGAAAAGGCTAATCATGAAGGAGGACATTGGGCGATTTGCCCGAGGTGTCAGGGGCGTGGCACGAAGACCCTTCGGCTATCGGGTAAAGCGCGGCGTCTCTATCAGAACCAGCTGGATCAGTTTGAGAAAGCGGACGGCGTAGGATCCGTGCCGGTTCGGCCTAAGGGGCACGTGGAAGCCTGCTTGAGCTGTCGTGGATCTGGACTGATGACTGCTCATAGCCCTACCGTGGTGGATGCAGAGAACTTCCCTCACCTGGCGATCATTGGTGGTGGCATTGGAGGAGTGGCTCTGGCGGTGGCCTGTTTGCACCGTGGCATTCCGTTCACTCTGTATGAACGCGACCGCGGCTTTGCGGCCAGGTCTCAGGGGTATGGCCTCACTTTGCAGCAAGCGAGCAAAGCGATTGAGGGGCTGGGTGTTTTCTCCTTGGACGACGGAGTGATCTCCACCCTCCATCTGGTGCATACCACCGATGGCCAAGTGATCGGTGACTGGGGCATCCGAAAGTGGCTGCAGGGCGATGCCAAGAGCTCACCGAAGCGCACCAATGTACATATCGCGCGGCAGTCGTTGCGCCAGGCGCTGCTTGAACAGCTCGGGGGCGATGAACGGGTGCAGTGGGGGCATCAGCTGGTGGATTTTCAGGAAATTGATGCTGGCGGAGTGGATCTTAGTTTTCAAGTGGACGGCACCATCCAGCACGCCAAGGCGGACCTATTGGTCGGGGCCGATGGCATTCGCAGCTCGGTGCGCAGCTTACTGATCGGTGAAGACGCCTCCCCTTTGCGTTATCTGGGATGCATTGTCATTCTGGGTATTTGCCCCTTGGAAAATCTTGGTCGGCTTGAACATGACTTGTTGGATTCGGCCACCGTTTTCCAGACCGCCAATGGCAACGAGCGCATCTACATGATGCCATTCACTGCCGACTCGGTGATGTGGCAGCTTAGCTTTCCCATGCCGGAAGAGGATGCCAAGGCGCTCAGTGCCGAGGGTGCTCAGGCGCTCAGGGACGAGGCCTGTAAGCGATGTCAGTGGCACGATCCCATCCCCCAGATCTTAGCGACCACCGAAGCCGCGCAGGTGTCGGGTTACCCGGTGTATGATCGAGCTCTGCTGACGGCGGACTTGTTAGAGAAAGGCAAGCAAGTGACCTTGATCGGCGACGCCGCCCATCCGATGAGTCCCTTCAAAGGACAAGGGGCAAATCAAGCTCTGCTTGATGCGCTGGCGCTGGCGCGGGGCATCACCAAAGCGTGCGGTCCGAAGTCGCCGTGGCGGGAGGCTGGACTGCGAGCCAGCGTATTGACTGGGTTTGAAGCGGAGATGTTAAAACGAAGCGCCACCAAGGTGAAGGATTCCGCCGATGCGGCCGAGTTCCTGCATTCCGACATCGTTCTGCACGAAGGCGACGAACCGAGAGGACGCTGTTTGAAAAGAAAACCGCAGGCTGCGGACGACATGGACAGGCCTGGGTAGCTCGGGGCTTTCATCGTCAACACCTTCCAAAGCCACCCGAGTTAAGACGACATATCATTTGCATCGGCCTGATCCGTCCATAGGTTCCGCCATGATGAACAATGATCGTCGCTCCTTCCTCAAGCGCTGCTTCGGCACCTCCTGCGGATTCTCTGCGACCCTGCTGCTATCGCCCCTACTCGGTCGCAAGGCCTACGGGCGCGAGATGGAAGGCCAGAAGATTGGCGAAAAGCCCTTTGCCCGGATCGAGAAACTGCACGAGGGCGTCTACGCGCTGATTTCCACTCCCTTTACCAAAGGTGGAAAATCCGGCGATCTGTCGACCCACTCGAATGGCGGCCTGATCATCGGCAAGGACAAGATCCTGGCGATCGATTCCTACCGCACTCCGGCCGGAGCGGCTTACATGGCGGATGCTTGTCTTTTCCTTACGGGTCGATTGCCCACCCACGTGGTCAACACCCACTTCCATTTCGATCACCTCGGCGGCACCCGTGCCTTCATGCGTGGCGAAGCCAATCCGGTAGTCATCATGACCCAAACCACCCGCAAGCTGGCCTTTGAAAACTACAGCAAAACGGTGCCCCACCCGACCCATCCGGACCTCTCGGTCTCGGCGCTCAACAAGTGGGGAGGTTATCTATCGGACGCCTCGGCCATCATCACCAACGAGGAGAAAGCGGTGACCTTGGATCTCGGAGGCAGAACCGTGACCATCACCCCGATGAAAGGTCACACCGCCAGCGACCTGGTGATCACCGATGACCTAAGCGGCACCACCTTCGCCGGCGACCTCGTCTGGGACGGTATTTTCCCCAACTTCATGTCGTCCTCCCCGAGCCAGTGGATCAAATCGGTCGAGAGCATCGTAAAAAATACCAAAGGTCTGATCGTGCCCGGCCATGGCAGCGTGTGCAAAAACGACTCAGCCTCAACCCGATCGTATCGCCACCTGTTAGCTGAAATTGAAAAACACGCTCGAGCCAGCCGAGAAAAGGGAATCAGCTCCGACCGTGCCGCCAAGGACTTTCACCTTCCGGAATCGCTCGGCGACTACCGCTATTTCCGCAACGGCTTCCACGAGATGGCGATGGACGCCTGGTATCGTGAACTGGCTCAGTGAGGTGATCTGTGCCGTAGCGAAGATTGAATGAGAAGGTAGTCGAGACCGAGCCAACGGTTTCTGTAGAATGCTACCACCTTATGAACAATAGTATCAAACATCAGAAG
>NZ_JAFBGL010000018.1 GCF_016811075.1 Oceaniferula flava | reverse complement strand
GGCGATCGACGTCGATCGCGCCAAGGGCGATTTCAGCTTTCCTGAAAACCACAAATTTGACGCCGGCGTAGGGCTTTCCTCTGATACAGTAGACTACATCAGTGACGTCAAAGATGATCCTGACTGGGTGCGTGAATTCCGTCACAAGGGGTTGGAAACGTTCCTCAAGAAACCAATGCCCACCAACTGGGCGACCAAGGATCTGGAGAACATCGATTTCGATAAAATCCGCTACTACCTCTCCGACGGCCAGAAGCCGAAGCGCAGCTGGGATGAAGTTCCTCCGGAAGTGCTGGAGACCTTCGAACGTCTCGGCGTGCCTGAGCAGGAACGTGCTTTCCTCGCCGGTGTGGAAGCTCAATACGACTCCGAAGCCGCCTACTCCAACGTCAAAGAGGAGCTGGAAAAGGATGGCGTGATCTTCGTCAACTCCACCGAAGCCCTGAAGGAGCACGAGGAAATCTTCCGCCCTTATTTCGGTAAAGTCATCCCTACCGGTGACAACAAATTCTCCGCCTTGAACAGCGCCGTTTTCTCCGGTGGATCGTTCATCTACATCCCGAAGGGGCTGAAGGTGAAACACCCGCTGCAGGCATACTTCCGCATTAACTCGGAAAACTTCGGTCAGTTCGAGCGCACGCTCATCATCGCCGATGAAGGATCCGAGGTGATGTACATGGAAGGCTGCACCGCACCGAAATTCGAAACCTCCACACTGCACTCGGCCGTGGTGGAATTGGTCGCCCTGAAAGGTGCCAAGATTCAATACGTCACCGTGCAGAATTGGAGCTCCAACGTCTTCAACCTGGTGACCAAACGTGGCCTCGCCATGGAGGATGCCGAGGTGCGCTGGATCGATTGTAACATCGGCTCCCGTCTTACCATGAAATACCCGGGTGTCGTCATGAAAGGCGAACGCGCTCGCGGCGAGGTGATCTCCATCGCGCTGGCCAACAGCGGTCAGCATCAGGACACCGGTGCCAAGATGATCCACGCAGCAGACAACACCACCTCGAACGTGGTTTCCAAGTCGATCTCGGTCGGCGAAGGTCGCTCCACTTATCGGGGCCAAGTTCACATTCCCAAGCATCTCAAAGGCTGCAAGAACAACACTGAGTGTGATGCCCTGATGATCAACGCCAACAGTAAAACCGATACCTACCCGGCGATCACGGTGCGAGGCAATCAGCACGTCACTCAGCACGAGGCCAGCGTCTCGCAGGTGAGTGAGGAAATGCTCTTCTACATGCAGCAGCGTGGTATCTCCGAAGCGGCCGCCATGTCCCTGGCGGTGAACGGTTTCATCAACGATCTCGTCAGCGAGTTCCCGATGGAATACAGCGTCGAACTCAAGCGCCTGATCGATCTCGAGATGGAAGGCAGCGTCGGCTAACATTCTGTGATCTGTCCGATCAGACGGATCCGTCCAATCAAATATTTCTCATAACATGACCATCACACTTCCCACCTGGTTCGCCGATCTCCAAGAGCAGGCCCAGAAAGAATACCAAGACCTGCCCATGCCATCGCGCAAGGATGAGACTTGGCGTTTCAGTAATCTCAAGCAGCTGGCCTTCGAGGACTTCACTCCCGAGGAAAGCAGCAACATCCAATACGACATCCCGTCCCTTCCGGAGGGTGTCATCTGCCTGCCTTTCGAGGAGGCACTCGAACAGCATGGAGAGCTTGTTAAAGAACACTTCATGAAAAGCGAGACCCGTCTGGGGTCCGCCAAGTTCGCCGCTCTCCACAAGGCGAACCTCAAAAGTGGACTCTTTGTCTACGTGCCAGACGGCGTCAAGGTAGAGCAGCCCATCGAGGTCAGCCACACCATCTCCGGGTCGAACAAAATTGCTTTCCCTCACACCCTGATCATCACCGGTAAAAACGCTGAGGTCAGCGTGTTGGATCGCTTTGCTTCCGCCAATGACGACGACACCAGCCTCTGCATTGCGGTCAACGATCTCATCGCCGGCGATGGCTCGAAGCTCACCTACTGCGCTGTGCAGGAGCTGAACTTGAGCAGTCGTATGATTCAGGTGAACGTCACCAAGGTCGGTCGTGATGCCCACGCCACCGCCTTCACCGCGAACACAGGTGCCCAATGGGCGCGCAACGAAGCTCTCAGCCTGATGGCCGGAGAGGGTGCGCACTCGGACATGCTTTCCTGCTCGGTTCCATCCGGCACGCAGCAATACGACCAACGCACCTACCAGCAGCACGCGTCACCGCACACCAACAGTGATCTACTCTACAAGAACACCCTCTACGGCAATGCCAAGACCGTGTTCTCAGGCCTGATCCTGGTGGATGAGGGAGCGCACTACACCGATGCCTATCAAACCTGCCGCAACTTGCTGATGGAAGACACCACCGAGGCAAACTCCATGCCCGGTCTGGAAATCAACGCCGACCAGGTGAAGTGCTCCCACGGAAGCACCTCCGCCAGCATCAGCGACGAGGAGATTTTCTACCTCTGCGCCCGCGGTATTCCACCGCAGCAGGCACGCCGCCTGATCGCCATCGGATTCTCCACGGATGTCATCGAACGCCTGCGCAACGAACGCCTCGAAGAGGTGGTTCTGGCTGCGGTCGATCGCAAATTCGCGAGCCTCTAAGGAACGATCCAAGGCGAATCGATACTTCGCCAAAATTAAATTGTTCATTTATTATTGAACATACACCCACCTCTATGGTCTGTTTCAGCAGCCGGAGGTGGGTTTTTTCGTTCCGGGTTGCGCATTTTTTCAAACACATCCGCATGGTTTTGGCTAACAAACGGTCAATCGACCAAGGGCGGCAGCGTGATGTCAAACTTTTCAAGGCTTCCTATATCGCTGAAAGTCATGACCTTACGCCTTAATCATTAGTAAGATTATAAACATAACAATGTTTTTAACTTGTTTGCACTGAGGGTCTGGGCCAAATCAACGCATCGGCCGACCCGAAGCAGGCTTTTTTCAGTCGTCTTCGATCTTCGCCTCAACCCAATCACGCCGCTTGACCAGCAAGGGCTTGCGCGCAGCAGCGAATAAGTCGCCGTCGAGGGGCAGGGGAGAGCCAACAAGCCGAGCCAGCATTTCCGTTAATTATCATTTCATGAGCCAAGCGACCAATATCCACCCGGAATACCAACGCCAAGTGCCACGTGAGCAAAAGGAGCAACTCCTTGGGCAGCGCGGTCAGGTGATCTGGTTGTATGGGCTATCCGGTTCCGGCAAATCCACCATTGCCAACGCCTTGGAACGCCAACTCCACGGCGCCGGTCGCCTGGTGGCCATGCTCGATGGCGATAACCTCCGCAGCGGCTTGAACAGCAATCTCGGCTTCACCGATGAGGATCGCTGCGAGAACATCCGCCGCGTTGCGGAAATGGCCAAGTCCGTGGTCCGCACCGGAGCGATTGTCTTGGTCTCTGTGATCACTCCGCGCGAGGCCTTCCGCCAGTCCGCCCGCGAGATCATTGGCGATGACGATTTCCTCGAGGTCTATGTCAAAGCCTCCTTCGAGACCTGCCGCCAGCGCGATGTCAAAGGTCTCTACGACAAGGCCGATGCCGGCAAAATCGCCAACTTCACCGGTCAGGCGTCCGCTTTCGAAGAGCCAAGCCATGCCGATCTGGTGCTCAACACCGAAGATCATTCACTCGAAGCCTGCCTCGAGCAGCTGCTCAGCCTCGTCACCTCAAGAATCTCCCTGCCAAGCGCAGGCTGTTAATTTTCCGACACCCGTCATCACTATCTAACCATGTCATCCTACGCACTCAGCCACCTTGACCATCTCGAATCGGAGGCGATTTTCATCCTCCGTGAGACTGCCGCCCAGTTTGAGAACCCCGTTCTGCTTTTCTCCGGAGGAAAGGACTCCATCGTCATGGCGCATCTCGCCTACAAGGCATTTGCCCCGGCCAAGATTCCCTTCGTCCTGATGCACGTCGATACCGGCCACAATTTCCCTGAGACCATGGAGTTTCGCGATCAGTTTGTGGAGAAAATCGGCGCCCGCCTGGTGGTTGCCAGCGTGCAAGATTCCATCGATCAAGGCCGCGTCACCGAAGAAACCGGCGTCAACGCCAGCCGCAACGGACTGCAAACCGTCACCCTGCTCGACGGCATCGAGGAGAACCAATTTGATGCCGCCCTCGGTGGTGGTCGCCGCGACGAGGAAAAGGCCCGTGCCAAGGAGCGCTTCTTCTCCCACCGTGACGATTTCGGTCAGTGGGACCCCAAGAACCAGCGCCCCGAGCTCTGGAATATCTTCAACGGCCGCAAGCAACACGGCGAGCACTTTCGCGTGTTCCCGCTGTCGAACTGGACCGAGATGGATGTCTGGCAGTATATCAAAAAGGAAAACATCGACCTGCCGAATCTCTACTTCTCCCACGAACGCGAAGTCTTCATGCGTAACGGCTCACTGCTCGCCGTCACCGACTTTGTCACTGTGCAAAAGCACGAGACGGTGGAGAAGAAAATCGTCCGTTTCCGCACCATCGGCGATGCCACCTGCACCGGTGCCGTGGAATCTCCCGCGGCGGATATCGATGCCGTGATTCAGGAAGTGGCCTCCGCCCGCCAGACCGAGCGTGGCACCCGCTCCGATGACAAACGTTCCGAAACCGCCATGGAGGACCGCAAGAAGGAAGGTTACTTCTAGGCCTTGCCCCAGCCCCACACCCGTTTCATCTAACACTAACTCAATTTTTCCGATGTCTACACCATCCACCTCAGATCTCCCATCCTCCGCCGATACCTCCGGCTACCTCGATATGGACCTGCTCCGCTTCACCACGGCCGGCAGCGTCGACGACGGCAAGTCCACGCTGATTGGTCGTCTCCTCTACGATTCCAAAAACACCTTTGAGGATCAAATGGACGCCGTCGAGCAGTCCAGCAAATCCCGCGGTGATGAAAATGTGAACCTCGCCCTGCTGACCGACGGTCTCAAGGCCGAGCGCGAACAGGGGATCACCATCGATGTGGCCTACCGCTACTTCGCCACGCCGAAGCGCAAGTTCATCATCGCCGATACTCCGGGCCACATTCAATACACCCGCAACATGGTCACCGGTGCTTCCACCGCGAACCTCGCAATCATCCTGGTGGATGCCCGCAAGGGCGTCATCGAGCAAACCTGCCGCCACTCCTTCATCGCCAGCCTGCTGCGCATCCAGCACATCGTGGTCTGCGTCAACAAGATGGACCTCGTTGATTACTCCCAGGAGGTCTACGACAAGATTGTCGAGGATTACAAAGACTTCGCCTCCCGCCTGGACAATGTGGTGGATATCACCTTCATCCCGATCTCAGCTCTGAATGGCGACAACGTCGTGGACAAGTCGGAAAACATGGACTGGTATCAAGGTTCATCCCTTCTCTACCACCTCGAGACCGTTTACATCGGCAACCAGGAGAACCATGTCGAGGCACGTTTCCCCGTCCAGTGGGTGATCCGTCCCCAGTCCGATCAGTGGCACGATTTCCGCGGCTACGCAGGTCGAGTCGCCGGTGGCGTTTTTAAACCGGGCGACGCAGTCACCGTGCAGCCTTCCGGATTTTCCACCCAGATCAAAGCTATCCATGCCGACGGCAAGGAAGTGGGTGAAGCCTACGCTCCGCTGTCCGTGGCCATCACCCTGGAGGACGAAATCGATATCTCCCGTGGCGACATGATCGTGAAATCGAACAACCCGCCGCATGTCGGTCAGGACATCGATGCCATGATCTGCTGGTTCTCGGACAAACCGATGCAGCCACGTGGAAAATACATCATCCGCCACACCTCCCGCGAGGCCAAGGCGCTGATGAAGGCGGTGAACTACAAGGTGAACATCAACACCTTGCACAAGATTGAAGACGACCTCGAATTCAAGCTCAACGACATCGGTCGCATCACCCTGCGCACCTCGGCCCCGCTGATCTACGATTCCTACAAGCGCAACCGCACCACCGGCTCGTTCATCCTCATCGATGCAATGACTAATGAAACGGTCGCCGCAGGTATGATCATCTAGACCTCAACAAGGGCTCGTCATCCCGGCGAGCCCTACCAATGGACCGGGCCATCCTGCCCAGACAGATGGCCTGGTTAGTCAGGGCAGCTTGCCCTGATATCTATTTGGTAGGGCAAATTGCGTGTCCGACTGAAGCCATCACAAAGGAATTAGCGCAATCTGTTTGATGGTAAGGCAGGTTCTCCTCAATCTGTTTAATGGTAGGGCAGATTGGCCACAATCTGCCGGATCGAAGCCATTCCCCCCGGCCTCACTCCATCCACCCCCACCACCAAAAACCCCGCTCTGCCGCCACACACCAGTGGCGCATCGTGCGCCGTTCTCCGGCGCGCTTCCCCTCCTACTTGAACAGGACTGGGATCATTTTGTGACTATTTTACCCCTCAGAGGGGATTGACGACTAACAGCACAAAGTCTAACAAAGTCTTTCGTGCCCCACCACGCATGCTCGGCATGCCGCAAGACCTATGAATGTACCACTACTTGATGTAAACGCCCAGAATCATCCCATCGCGGAGGAGTTGCGGGCAGCTTTTGACGGAGTGCTCGAAACCGGACGCTTCATCATGGGCGCAGAGGTAGAGCAGTTCGAGGCCGAACTCGCCGAATTCCTCGGAGTCAAACATGCCATCGGTGTGTCGTCCGGCACCGATGCCATCCTGCTCGCCCTGATGGCTCTCGGCATTGGCCAGGGCGACGAGGTGATCTGCCCGAGCTTTACCTTCTTCGCCACCGCCGGTTGCATCGCCCGCACCGGAGCGACCCCCGTTTTCTGCGATTGCCATCCGGACACCTTCAACATCGATTTTGCATCGGCCGAGCAGTGTCTATCAGACAAAACCAAAGCCATCATCCCCGTGCACCTGTTCGGCCAATCGGTCGATATGGATGCCTGCGCCGCCTTTGCCGAGAAGCACGAGCTGAAGGTCATCGAGGATACTGCGCAGTCGCTGGGAGCGAAGTTTGGCGATCGCTCATGCGGCGCCATGTCCGAGTTCGGAACCTATAGCTTTTTCCCATCGAAAAACCTCGGAGGGCTTGGCGATGGTGGCCTGTTAGTCACCCAGGACGATGAGCTGGCAGACATTGCCATCAAGATGCGCAACCACGGCATGCACCCGCGCTACTACCACCAAATGGTCGGTGGCAACTTCCGCCTCGATGCCCTGCAGGCGGCACTGCTCCGCGTGAAGTTCTCCCACTACGCGGACTACACCCGTCAACGTCAGGAAAATGCCGCTTATTACAAAGAGCAGCTCAAAGATCTCGAGGGAGTCATTTTACCGGTCGAGCAAGACGGCTACGAACACATCTGGAACCAGTTCACTCTGCGCGTGGAACATGGACAGCGTGACGCCCTCAAGGAGCACCTCACGGAAAATGGCATCGGCTGCGAAATTTACTACCCGGTGCCGATGCACCAGCAGCAATGTTTTGCCCACCTGGAAAGCCTGCAGCGCACCTCGCTGAAGGTCACCGATGAACTGGCATCTAACGTGCTTAGCATTCCGGTCTACCCCGAACTCAACCGCGACCAGCAAGACGCTGTGATCGCCGCTCTCAAATCATTCAACGCATAATATATTTCATGAAATTACCTAAAAGAATTTGCTGCATTGGCGCCGGCTATGTCGGTGGCCCCACCATGGCGATGATCGCCGCTAAGTGCCCGGACATCCGCGTGGATGTGGTCGATATTAACGAAGACCGGATTGGCGCATGGAACTCGGACGAGCTCCCTGTGTTCGAGCCCGGCCTGCAGGAAATCGTCGAGGGGTCACGTGGCACCAATTTGTTCTTCTCCACCGAGGTGGAGGAGCGTGTGGCCGAGGCGGACATCATCTTCGTCGCCGTGGGCACTCCCACCAAGACCTACGGCATGGGCGCCGGTCGCGCTGCAGACCTCTGCTACATCGAGTCGGCCGCCCGCATGATCGCCAAGGTCAGCAAAGGCCCGAAGATCATTGTGGAAAAAAGCACCATTCCCGTGCGCACCGCCGAGGCACTCAATGCGATTCTCGGCGCCAACTCCGAGCATGGAAAATTCCAGGTGCTCTCGAACCCCGAGTTCCTCGCCGAAGGCACCGCAGTGACCGATCTGCAGAACCCCGACCGTATTCTCATCGGTGGCGAGAAAACCGAAGCCGGTGATGCTGCTGTGGAAACTCTGGTCAATGTCTACAATCAGTGGATTCCCCGCGAACGCATCCTGACCACCAACCTCTGGTCGTCGGAGCTTTCCAAGCTCGTTGCCAACGCCTTCCTGGCCCAGCGGATTTCTTCCATCAACTCGATCTCCGCTCTCTGTGAAACCACAGGTGCCGACGTCGATGAAGTAGCCCGCGCCATTGGCATGGACTCCCGCATCGGACCCAAGTTCTTAAAAGCATCCGTCGGATTTGGCGGCTCGTGTTTCCAGAAGGACATCCTCAACCTCGTCTACCTCTGCGAGCACTTCGGCCTGCCTGAGGTGGCCGCATACTGGGACAGCGTGATTAAGATGAACGATTGGCAGAAGTCCCGCTTCGCCGAGAAAATCGTCAAAACCTTGTTCAATACCGTTAACGGCAAACGCATTGCCATCTGGGGCTTTGCCTTTAAAAAGGACACCAACGACACCCGCGAGTCGGCATCGATTTATGTCTGTAAAGACCTGTTGTTAGAAGGTGCGCAGATCGCACTTTACGATCCCCGCGTGCCGGAAGCCAGTATCCACGCCGACCTGAAATACGCTGGTGTGCCAGCCGAGGTGATCGAGAAGCAACTCACCATCTGCTCGTCCTGCGAAGAGGCGGCCGAGCACTCGCACGGTGTCGCCGTGATGACCGAATGGGATGAATTCTGCGACACCGATTTCGATCGTGTGCTCGAAAACATGTATAAACCCGCCTTCCTCTTCGATGGTCGCAATCTTCTGGATCACGCAGCGCTCGAGGAAAAAGGTTTCTCGGTCTACGCCATCGGCAAAGGCTAGGCAGGATAGGGTGCGTCGGTTTCGGCGCAGCCACTTCTTGCTGTCGGCTCTCCCTGCGAGCCCACTGATCTTATGAATATCCTGGTCACAGGTGGTGCTGGTTTCATCGCCTCGGCCATCGTCCGCCAGCTGGTGCGTGAGCAACGCGGCCAGGTGGTGAACGTGGATAAACTCACTTACGCGGCGGATTTATCCCGACTCGATGAGTGCCGGCACTCCGCGAACTACCACTTTGTAAAAGCGGACGTCAACGATCAGGCCGTGATGCGCCAGCTGCTGGCGGACTACCAGATCGGTGCCGTCATTCATGCCGCCGCAGAAACCCACGTCGATCGCTCGATTGGTTCGCCCGAGCCATTTTTGCACAGCAATGTGGCTGGCACCTATGCATTGCTCGAAGTGCTGCGCTCTCACCTCGAAACGCTGACCGAGACCGAACGCGAAACCTTCCGGCTGGTGCAGATTTCCACCGATGAAGTCTACGGCGACTTGGTGGGCGAGGAGAAAGCCAAGGAGTCCGCACCTTATCGACCCAGTTCTCCCTACGCCGCCAGCAAGGCCGCAGCAGACCATCTGGTTCGTGCCTGGTCGCGCACCTACGGCATCCCCAGCCTGATCACCCACAGCGCGAATAATTACGGCCCCGGCCAACATCCGGAAAAACTCATCCCCAAGGTCATTGCCCAGGCTCTCGCCCGCAAGCCGATCCCGGTGTTTGGTGCTGGTAATCAGGTGCGCGATTGGATTCACGTCGAGGACCACGCCCGGGCCGTCATCACCGTCTTGGACCACGGCCGGTTGGGGGAGAGTTATAACATTTCCACCGGCGACGAGCGGGTGAATCTCGATCTGATCCGGCAACTTTGCGATATCATCGATCGATGTGTTGACTCTAACAGTGAAGCTGGAGTATTTCAACACCAGCAGTTAATCGAGCACGTCGAGGATCGCCCCGGCCATGACATGCGCTACGCGATGAATACCGATCGACTCACGCAGCTTGGCTGGACCCCCCAAATCGATTTCGAACAAGGCCTTAAGGCTACTATTCTCTCAGCACTAAACTATACCTAACACTCTATGAAAAGAATTCTTGTCACCGGTGGAGCTGGATTCCTTGGCTCTCACTTATGCGACCGCCTCCTCGCTGAGGGCAATGAGGTCATCTCTCTCGATAACTACTTCACCGGTAGCAAACAGAACATTACTCATCTGGCAGGGAACCCGATGTTCGAGCAGGTTCGCCACGATGTCATCGATCCCTTCAAGTTCGAGGTCGATCAGATTTACAACCTCGCATGCCCCGCCTCGCCACCGCACTACCAATACAATGCGATCAAGACCATCAAGACTTCCGTCATGGGCGCGATCAATTGCCTCGGTCTGGCCAAGCGCTGCAAAGCCAGAGTCTTCCAAGCTTCTACCTCCGAAGTCTACGGCGACCCAGATGTCCACCCACAGCCAGAGTCGTATTGGGGAAATGTGAACCCAATCGGTATCAGATCGTGCTACGATGAAGGCAAGCGCGCTGCCGAGACCTTGTTCATGGACTATCATCGCCAAAATGGGGTCGATATCCGCATTGTGCGGATTTTCAATACCTACGGCCCGCGGATGAACCCGGAGGACGGTCGCGTGGTTTCTAACTTTATCTGTCAGGCCCTGCGCGGTGAGGACATCACCATTTATGGCGACGGCCAGCAGACACGTTCGTTCTGCTACGTCGACGACCTGATTGAAGGCTTTGTCCGCCTGATGAACCAGGATGAAATCACCGGCCCCATCAACATCGGCAACCCCGGTGAGTTCACCATGTTGGAGCTGGCCGAACACATCATGGCGAAGGTCGGCAGTAAGTCGAAGTTGGTGTTCCAAGACCTTCCTGGTGACGATCCCAAACAGCGGCAGCCCGACATCACCCTGGCGAAGGAAAAGCTCGATTGGCAACCGACCGTCGACCTCGACACCGGCCTCGACCGCACCATCGACTACTTCCGCAGCGTCATCTAACAAACTCTTGCTAGGGCGGATTGACCTCAATCCGCCGGACCAAAGCTCATCGTCCCTCACATTTCGCTCCATCGCGTCAAAATTCGCCCAATTCGCAAAATTCGCGGTCAACAATCACCAATACCCTCATGAAAAAAGCACTCATCACCGGCATCACCGGCCAAGACGGTTCCTACCTGGCAGAATTCCTGCTTGAGAAAGGTTATGAAGTCCACGGGATCAAACGCCGTGCTTCCTCGTTTAACACCGAACGGGTGGATCACATCTACCAGGACCCTCATATCGAGAACGCCCGCTTCCACCTGCACTACGGCGATCTCACCGATACCTCGAACCTCACGCGCATCATCAGTGAGATTCAGCCGGATGAGGTCTACAACCTCGGCGCCCAGTCCCACGTCGCCGTTTCCTTCGAGTCACCGGAATACACCGCGGACGTCGATGCCATCGGAGCGCTGAGATTGTTAGAGGCGATCCGCTTTTTGGGATTGGAAAAGAAGACCCGCTTCTATCAGGCATCCACCTCGGAACTTTACGGTCTGGTGCAGGAGACGCCGCAGAAGGAAACCACCCCCTTCCACCCACGTTCTCCCTACGCCGTGGCCAAGATGTATGCCTACTGGATCACGGTGAACTACCGCGAGGCCTACGGCATGTATGCCTGTAACGGCATTCTGTTCAACCACGAGTCACCGCGCCGCGGCGAAACCTTCGTCACACGCAAAATCACCCGCGCCATCGCCAATATCGCCTATGGGCTAGAGGATTGTCTCTACCTTGGAAACATGGACGCCCTGCGCGATTGGGGACATGCCAAGGACTACGTGCGTATGCAGTGGATGATGCTGCAGCAAGAGGTGGCCGATGATTTTGTCATCGCCACCGGCAGCCAAATTTCCGTGCGGGACTTCGTGCGCCTGTCCGCCAAGGAAGCAGGCATCGAACTCTCGTTCAGTGGCGAGGGCGTCGGGGAAACCGCCACAGTCAGCGCCATCACCGACCCTGAAAAGGCGCCGGGTGTCACCGTCGGCGATGTCATCGTCCGCGTCGACCCCCGCTACTTCCGCCCCGCCGAAGTGGAAACCCTGTTAGGTGATCCCACCAAGGCGAAGGAGAAACTCGGCTGGACCCCCGAGATCACCGTCGAGACAATGTGCGCCGAAATGGTCGCCAACGATCTCGATAAAGCCAAACGCCACGCCCTGCTGAAACAACATGGCTACGATGTGACTTTCAGTAAGGAGTGAGATCATCCCTACGAAAAGAGCGAGTCTGAATGTAAGGTAAGGATGAAGCAAAACATTAAAAGATAATGGCAAAGAGTAATATAGATGAGAGTTTGGTAATCGTTTCATGGATGTTTTCCGCCGATGAAGGGGATAATTCAAATCATCCCCAAGTCGGCACTAACATTGGAGCACAACGGGTAAAAAATCATTATTGGCGATCTGCAGTGTGCCTTTACGCCAGTGCACACGCCCATCACCCGGAGGCTCGTAAGATTCTATTGGTGAATAAAATGCCACCTGAGACAATTGATGGTTACGATTACAGATCTTTGCTAGATCGCTTCAATGTTGAACTCGTAGAGTTTGATTCAATCACCCGACCGCCGGAAGGTTATCACACAGGATGGAATACCCAGTTTATAGTCATCGATGCGCTCGAAACTCTTTGGCGTAAAGTGAGTCCAACTTCACAAGTGATGCTACTGGATAGCGATTGCCTATTTGTAAAACCCGTCGATCAAGAAATCATCGATCGAGTTAAAAAATTAGGTGTTCTCCAGTATACTCTGTGGGACGCGGATGATATTTCTGAAAACGGGCTCACCAACTATGAGTTGGCAGAATTAGGTCGCGAATATTCTGATCAGGTTACTACTGATGTGATCAAGTATGCTGGTGGTGAAATATTCTTTGGTGATTACAAAGCCTTGGAATCAGTAATCAAAGAAGCACGCAGAGCTTATGACATATCAATCAAGCGTAATAGCAAAGGGTTGAAAAAATTCAACGAGGAGGCTCACCTGCTCAGCTATGTGTATCACTTGGTAGGAGGAAAGGATTACTCTGCGAATGATCTAATTAAGAGAATTTGGACGGATCGAAGCCTATATTGCACAGTCAATGGAGAAGAGAACAACCTGACGATCTGGCATTTACCAGCTGAGAAAAAAACCTCACTTCGCAAGATGTATCAAATTTTGGGAAGGGGTGGTGACTATTTCACTGATATCGAGAAATGCTCGGTATTCTTCAATGTGACTGCGACGAAGTTAAGTCTCTTCAAAATGTATTTGCGAAATCAAGCTCGGCGATTGGTGAAAGTTTATCGCAAGTTGAAATCCTAAGGGTCCGAGAACTTAAAATTCAATTCGTGATGGAATTAAAATCCCTCCTCATCCTCGGTGCCGGCGGCATGGTCGGCTCCGCTCTGAACCGCGCGGCGCAGGACCGCGGCTATGCCGAGACCCTCACTCCGTCGAGCCGAGACCTCGATCTCACTAGCCAGTCGGAAACCCACGCCTACCTGGCTGAGCACCGACCCGATCAAGTCATTGTCGCTGCCGCGAAAGTCGGCGGCATCCACGCCAACAGCACCTACCCGGCCGAGTTCATTTACAAGAACCTGATGATCGCTGCCAATGCGGTGGAGGGGTCCTATCAGGCGGGTGTCAAAGAGCTGCTCTTCCTCGGTAGCTCCTGCATCTATCCGAAAATGGCCCCCCAGCCGATGCCGGAAAGTTGTCTGCTCACGTCCGAGCTCGAACCGACCAATGAAGCTTACGCCGTGGCCAAAATTGCCGGTCTGAAACTCTGCCAGCACTACCGCGCGCAGTATGGGGTGAAGTATCACTCCGCCATGCCGACCAATCTTTACGGCCCCGGCGATAACTACCACCCGGAAAATTCCCACGTCATCCCCGCGATGATCCGTCGCTTTCATGAGGCCAAAGAATCCGCTGCGGAATCCGTCACCATCTGGGGCACCGGCATTCCGCGCCGTGAGTTCCTCTACGTCGACGACCTTGCCGACGCCTGCTTCCACCTGATGGCATTGGAAAATCCGCCCGACTGGGTCAACGTCGGCTACGGCGAGGACATCACCATCTTGGAACTTGCCCAAGCGGTCGCCCGCGCGGTCGGGTTCACCGGCGCCATCGAGACCGACCCCAGTAAACCAGACGGCACCCCGCGTAAATTGATGGACAACAGCATCCTCCGCTCACTCGATTGGCAACCGTCGGTTGCCCTCGAACAAGGCCTCAAGCACGCCTATCAAAATTTCTTAGACTCCGAACAAAGCGGCACCGTAAGAGCCGTCTAACGGGTCATGGTAGAGCAGGAGGATGGTAGGGCAGATTGGCCTCAATCTGCCGGATCGAAGCCCTTCACGCCGCCTCCCACTCAATCGCCTCCAACACCACCCACCTTCCTTTAAAAAAGCACCCTTAGCTTCTCCCAACCCACTTTCCATGAAACGCATTTTTGTCTCCGGCTGCTACGACATCATCCACGCCGGCCACCTCCAATTTTTTGAAGAAGCTCGCTCGTTAGGCGACCACCTCACCGTCAGTTTTGCCTCCGAGGATGTACTCTGGCATCACAAACAACGCAGGTCGTCCATCCCCGACGAACATAAAAAAGCCGTGCTCGAGGGGCTGAGAATGGTCGATGAAGTGATCATCGGCACCGACCACGACCTCGGTCTCGATTTCAAAAGCTACTTCCTCGAAGCCAAGCCTGACATCCTCGCCGTCACCGAGGACGATCAATACGAGGCGATCAAACGCGACCTCTGTGATCAAGTCGGCTGCACCTATCGCGTGCTGCCGAAGACTCCACCGAAATTCGATCCCGTGTCTACCTCGGGCATCGTCAAGTGGGTCAAGGCCCCTACCGAATCGCCTTTGCGGGTCGATTTCGCCGGCGGTTGGTTAGACGTGCCGCGCCACGCCCGTGAGGGAGCTTTTATCGTCAACTGCGCCATCTCACCGCTGGTTAGCTTGCGCGATTGGACGTATGAAAAACGCTCCGGTCTCGGCGGCAGCGGCGCCTGGGCCTTGCTGAACGGTGAGGACGGCGTCGACTCCGAACTCGACCTCGGCGTCGGCTG
>NZ_JAFBGL010000017.1 GCF_016811075.1 Oceaniferula flava | reverse complement strand
GATGATAGTGTGCGAATCATGATGCAGAAACCGAACAGCTGCCCATCGGCGTGCCCACGAACGCGGAGACTCAGAATTCTTATTCTTATCTAACGCAAAGCTCAACCGCCGCTCTGAGCGAGCGGCACAACATTAAAATACTTATATCAGGAAATACACAAACAGTAAACGGTCAACGGTCGGATGCAGCGACTTGTTAGGCTGGATTTATTATGAATGAACCAGAACACTTGTGCCCTTTAATAATAGAGTCAATAGAGCACGTTGAAGAGGCGCTATCATTAATTGATGAGCTTAGAACGTGCACAAGTCCAATCGAAAACGATAAATTACTAGAGGCTTTAAAGAAAAGCCTATTGCCAATTGAAGGGAAATTAGAAAAAACAAGAGCTGAAGCGTCATTATTACGTAAATGGGGTCAGCATTGGAAAAGAAAGATGAAGTTATATTTAGAAATTGATTCCTTTTAGCCTAACGTAGAGCTCAACCGCTGCGTGTAAAACAGTCGAATATCGAGCATGGTTTTAACTGTAAAATGTCCTCCGACTACGAACGGTTAACAGTCGGATGCAGCGTCTTGTTAGGCTCATTTTTGAGTCCACTGCCGATGTGTCCAATCGGGAAAGGCGTTATCCATGCAGGTCGTTATCAAATCTACAACACCACCTATGTCATCCAGGTAGCTGTTAACAGCCTCGTCGTCTATTTGTTCATCTACGTGTCTGCTCCCCTTCTTGAATTTCGCTGTCTTCTTATATCGGATGAACTCCATGTTATCTGGACCGCTGATATACGAAGCATAGAAATTAGAGTGGACTAATTGGTTCCTACGATTTTCTGCGTTCAAACATAGTCCTAACACCCTTTGCCACTCCTTTAAATGCTCTTCCTTATCAGGAATATCATACCTATCAAATAGGGAGTATCCAATATGGGCCAACTGCTTAAAAGATAGCTCACATACTACTATATCCGCTCCATCACCATCAGTCGGATCAATAAGGAATGATACAGCACTGGCCAGCTCGCACTCTAGCTGCTGAAAATAGTATACAACCCTGCCTATTGACCTGTATCCATGATCGAATATTTCTTTATGTCGTTTCTCGTGATTCATTTCCTATTATTGCCTAACGTAGAGGTCAGCCGCTGCGTGTAAAATAGTCGCCAACCATTCAAATTCTTAACTGTAAAATGACTCCCGACTACGAACGGTTAACAGTCGTCTGAACCGCCTTGTTAGACCAGATTCTTCAGGAAAACGGGTCAAAACATTAACGTCTCATTCATCATTTTCACGACTGGGTAGTTACGTGATCTTCGTCCATGAACGAGGGCAAAATTACCTTGAGCCAATCTTACTAGTCGGAACCAGAGAGTCTACTTCGTATCGCGATGCGCGTGATGTTAAATAACGTGCGACCAATCCCCTGGCTCTTAATTTCTTATTATTGTCTAACGTAAAGCTCAACCGCCGATCAATCAACGGTCGAGAATCTAGTGTGTCTCATGCCTGTAAAACCTGCCTCCGACTACGGACGGTATCCGGTCGGATGCAGCGAATTGTTCGGCAAATTTTTCTCAAACAAATGACCAACGCGAACGACGATCACCAACCATATACTCCGACCGCTCTAGCCATGAGCAGAGGATATGAGGCAACGTGTGAAATATCAAAATAGAACCACGGAGTAAAACTATGCGCCAGATGGATCAAACTACTCTATGTCAACATTCAGAATTCGTGGATCAGGCGGCAACAACCTCTTCAACAGGAACCAACTTCGCCGAAGTCTTGTGATTCAAAGCAACCTAGAATCCATTCAGCGATCCATCACCGTTACGCCAAATCGTATGCGTGCATTATTATAGCCGAACGTAAAGCTCAACCGCTGTGTGTAAAACCGCCGCAAATCGAGTATGGTTTTAACTGTAAAATGTCCTCGGACTGCGAACGGTTAACAGTCGGATGCAGCGACTTGTTAGCCCTATTTTTTTGCATATTCAATCGTCACCCAAGCTTTACCCTTCTCATCGAAGTCTACAGACCACACATATCCAGCTTGCTTGCAGATAACGTCAACAGCATCCATAATCGACATACCACTCTTCTTCAATGAAACTAGAGTGTCATATTTCTTCTTCTCTTCGGGTGACTCTGTGAATGGGTTGTTGGAAGCGTCCCCAATCTCCATTGGATAGCTGATTCCAAAATCAAAATAGCCTGTCTTCCGCTTGGCTTCAGCGCCCTTACTAAGATAAAATATAGCTTCTGAAAAATGCACCTTAGTAATTACAATTTTAGTTAACTTGACCTTTGATAAGTTATTAAAATATTTGGTGTGAACGGCATGATTCTTTTTCCGTGCTTCGTATTTATGTTGTTCAGCCATACATGCTGATACAGCGAGAAGCATTATTAGTAGTGTCTTCATATTATTATTGGCTAACGTAAAATTCGGCCGCCGATAAATCAATGGTCGAATATGTAGAATGTCCCATGCCTGTAGAAAGTTTCTCGGACTAGAAACGGTATCCGGTCGGCCGCAATGACTTGTTAGATCCGAGGGTATCAATACGTCTTTCACCGTCGAATGGTGTGCTGCTGACCAATGGCTCGAAGGTTCTTCTACATCTCGCCGACGATCTGTCAGAATTCATACCAGTGAGATAACGTCGGCCAGCATGACGGATGGAGGAAGAAGTGACGAAGGAACGTTCCGGAATCCGTGATGCGTTACCCTGGCGCTTGACCCTGCTCTCTCTTCTGAAACGTGCCCATCTCGCAGCGGGTGCCGCATGATGATGAGTGAGCGAATCATGATGCAGAAACCGAACAGCTGCCCATCGGCGTGCCCACGAACGCGGAGACTCAGAATTCTTATTCTTATCTAACAGTTAAATGGACGACTGGTCGTAGTTAATGGGATAGACGACCGGTTGTCTATCTCGGGTGAAATAGTCTTTTTTGATTGGGGATTTCATAGGCTTGGGCCTGCTGTTTTGGGCGAGCTGTGAGGGATTTTAGGGCTTTTGCTCTATTTTTGACCTAGTGCTAGTTCATTGCCACGTAGCTCTGAAGCATTGTTTTATCAGGGTAAGGATCTTATGTTGAGTGATTAGACGGGCTGACGTTTGATTCTCCTGGCTAAAATCATGTTGACTTGCGATGTAATAATATTACTCTATTGAACATGTGTTCTAGTGAGTATTTTTATCGTGAGAATAGTGACTGTGTTTTTGAACGTAGAGATCATGGGCAGGGTGTGGTGCGTTCTGGCCAGAAGGATGGCACACGAAGAGCTGGCATACAGGAGGCAGGGTGTCAGGAGGCAGGGTGTCAGGAGGCAGGGTGTCAGGAGGCAGGGTGTCAGGAGGCAGGGTGTCAGGAGGCAGGGTGTCAGGAGGCCATGCCGCCGCGCGAGGGTGGAGCAGGGGCCTTGGGAACGACTTTGTTTGGGCGAACGGGCTTGTTCGATGGGAAGGGGGCTGGGACTGAGGCTTTGGATGGACTGGTGGGAGATGTTGAGGATTGGTTGGAGGCTCGGGCGTTGTCGGCGGTGCCGGTGACGGCTCTATGGCTTGCTGGTTTGTTTGATGAGCCGTCCGCAGGATGGGCACGAGTGCGGAGATCTGATGGGGATCCGCTTGACGGGGATTGTGCGGACGTTGCGTTGCTGCGTGAGGATGGGAGTGATTATGGGGGTTGGTCAGGCGATAAAGCTGGCAGTAAGGCTGGCGACGAGTCTGGGGGTGGATCTGGAGGGCTGGCTGGGGGGAGTGCATCCCGGGGTGGTGGAGGTGGCCTTGAGGCGCTCTCTGAGGCGTTGCGTGGTAGTGCGTTCTGGGAGAAGTATCTGGTTTTGCTGGCTAAAAAGAAGATCCCGCAGGCATCTTTTGTTTACTATGGTCGGCATCTTGAGCGATGGGCTGAGTTTTACCGTAGAGAAGCGAAGTTTTGTCGGGAGCAGGGGGGGAGGCCGGGTGGTCGCTCAGATGAGACTGATAGGACTGACGCTGGGACGGCTCCTGGGGCTGTGGAGGGGACGGTGGAGTATGTTTTGGGGCGTCAGGCGGAGGCTCGTAAGTCGGTGGAGTGGTCACAGCTTTCTGGTGACGAGCGTTTGATGCGCTGGATTGATTTCATGGGCCGGGTGATGGAGCCATGGCAGATGAAGCAGGCGGTGCAGGCCGTGTGCTGGGCGCACCGTGATATTTTGAAGAGCAAGTGGGCGGTGACGATGAACTGGCAGGTGGTTTACAGTCGGATCGATAGCTATGAGCCGCTTCATGAGGATTTGGCACGTGAGTTATCGCCTGATCAGAGGGAAAAGGCGATCGTAGCGTCCGGGATCAAGGGGGATGCGGCGCAGTGGGTTGAACAGCTGATCGTGAAGTTGCGTGTGCGGCGCTATGCGCTTCGGACTGAGGAAACTTACACCAATTGGGTGGTGGATTTTTTCCGCTGGTATGCGGCCGAAGGTTTCGATGGCAAACCGGATGCTGACGCGGCGACTCGGTTTCTGACGTATTTAGCGATGGAGCGTCGGGTGGGGGTGAACACCCAGAAGCAGGCTGTCAATGCACTGGCGTTCTTGTATAAATCGGTCTTTTTACTAGAAGAATTCAGCCTCGGTGATTTTTGCAAAGGGTCCGGAAGGAAGGCGCTGCCGGTGGTCATGAGTGAGGGCGAGGTGCTGCGTGTTCTCAGTCAGATGGAAGGTGTGTCGCTTCTGATGGCGAAGCTAATGTATGGGGCAGGTTTACGCTTGATGGAATGTATGCGATTGCGCGTGAAAGATATTGATTTCGAAAATGGTTATATCGAAGTGGTTCGCGGCAAGGGCGGAAAGTCCAGGCATACGCCTCTTCCTCGATCGTTGGTAGCGAGTTTGCAGGAACAAATTGAACAGGTTCGCCTGATTCAAGAGGCGGACGTTAGATCCGGCACTGCGGGCGTGTGGATGCCGGATGCTCTGGCGGTGAAGCAGCCGTCGGCAGCCAAATCGCTGTCGTGGATGTGGTTGTTTCCAAGCGAAAAGTTATCGCAAGATCCCAAGACGGGGGTTGTGCGGCGGCATCATTTAAGCGAGACGGTGGTGCAACGGGCTTTGAAGAAAGCGGTCAATGGCGCTGGTCTTTTGAAACGTGTTAGCTGCCATACTTTGAGGCATTCGTTTGCGACACATTTACTGCAGCGCGGGCAGGATATTCGGACGGTGCAGGAGTTGTTAGGCCATGCAGATGTGTCTACCACGATGATTTATACGCATGTGTTGAATCGGCCTGGAGATGTTGTTCGGAGTCCTTTGGATGGACTTTAGGGACCGCGAATCTTGCTAATTGGACGAATTTCTTTACTTAGGTTGATGCCCCGCAGTCGCGGGGCGCTAGACAGAATTTACAGAATGGACAAAATTTTTGCTGAGGATGATGACTCCTAGGCTTGTGTGTTTTTGACCGCGAAATAGGGGAAAGACTCTAAAAGTTGCTTGGTGGATGGATTCATTTGAGAACCACGGAATGGCACGGAGGGCACGGAAGTTTTTTTGGGGGGGGCCTTGGTTGCGTGGTTTTACCCTATTATGATCGCGCTATGGAGGGTGCGGTTGTGAATGTTTTGGGGATGATGAGTCAGGTGAGATTTGTGGGAGCTAGGGGATTTATGGGTAGGCTGCCGCCGTTGGTCGATCTGCTTGGGGGCGGAAACCAATGGGTGGGGTTTGAGGGGGTGGGGGTGGTTAGATTTTCTAACACGTTAGATTATTTTGGCAAAATCATGGGCGGTGTCGAGATTGAAAGGGAGGATTAGTAGGCGTTGGTGGTGAGTGGGGGTTTGGTGCTGTGCTCTTTAGATACTAGGGTTGCGCTTGGTTGAGGTCCAGGGTGAGCGTGGCGGTGGCGGCGCTGCTTGGGTCCGGTCGCTGGGTGAGGGATGTTGCGATGGCTTCGATGCTGCGGTGGACTTTGCCTTGACAGAGGGTTGTTCCGTCTGACTTTCTGACTGTTAGCGGTTTATCCAGGTCGATGAGTTGATCGGATAGTCGGAGGGTGATGGATTCGATTGGGGGAAATTGCTGGCGGCCATCCTCGGCTCCTGGTTTTTTGGAGTTGATGGCATTGATAGCCAGTTCGCCTTGGGAGTCGCCTATGGTTAGGATGATTGTTTGTGGGTTTTCCAAATCAATTTCTGCGGTGATCAGCTGTTTGGCTTTGGGAGCAGTATTTTCCAACCAGTAAAAGCGTGTGTGGGTGGCGTTGTCTTGATACCAGTGGATTTTCTTCGGCCATGGATTTCGTGTGAATTCGGCCATCCACGGGACCGCTTGTCGGTCGGCGCGTTGCATCCAGTGACCGTAGTCCGGATAGATGACGGTTTTGTGTGGGTAGCTGCCGGGGTTGGCTTCTGCGAGTTGGTCTAACTTCCGTCCCCAATCGGCAGCGAGTTTCGCACGGTTGTAGGCATTGTCCTTACCTCCGCATTGGATGAAGTAGGGGAGGTTGCGTAGATTATACGTTTTAGCATCGCCCGGATGACCGGCCATCATTGCCGCGGCGGCCCAGCGGTCGGCCATGCGTGGGGCAAGCTGATAGGTGCCGTCGCCACCGGCGGAATAGCCCATGATGTATACCTTGTTCGGGTTGATACCTTTGAAGGTGATGAAGTTTTCGATCAATCGATCGAAAAGGGGATCAATGTGATCACGGTGCCAGAGGTTCCAGGTGTCGGTGGGTGCTCTGGGCGCCAGGTAAATTCCCTCTTTCGGCTCATAGAGTTTGATTTGATTGGCCCACTGTTGATCATTCACTTTTGCGGGAGCTCCACCGCCGCCGTGCATGGAAATATACAGCGAATGCCCGTCTTCGGGTTGATTGCCGGTGATGCGGTAATCGTAGCGGAGGGTTTGATCGCCCAAGGTGATGGCTTTGGCATCGAACTCTTTTTTGCGTTCGGCGCGGAGGGTGGTGACGCGGTCTTTGAACAGAAGTTGGATCGCTTGCTCTGCTTCGTCTTGGCTGATGGGGGTGGATGCAAACTTTTGTTTGGCGAGTGCCGGTTTGTTTTCCGGATTGAGTGAGAGATGAACGCGGAGGTGTTCGATCGTCTGGGATGGTGACGTTTTTTCTTCAGATTGCCCGGAAATTGGGGGCGACTGCGGTGGGGGAGGGGAGTTGAGTTCCTGTGAGGGGTTGGTGACTTGCTTTTTGCACGCGACGCTGGCGAGGATAATGCATGGGATGAACAATCTTTTCATGCCGTGAGAATGGGGGAATTGTTGGGGTTTGGGAACTGGTAATTTTTTTGTGGGTGACCGCGAATCTTGCGAATTGGGCGAATTTTGCTGGGGATGATGCCCCGCAGTCGCGGGGCGCTGGACAGAATTCACAGAATGAACAGAATTTTTGCTGGGGTTGTTAATTCCTGGGGTTGTAGTTTTTTGACCGCGAAATGGGCGAAAGGCGCTAAAGGTGGCTTGGTTGATGGTGCGGTTGGGGAACCACGGAAGACACGGAAGTTTTTTTTGCTGGGGCCGTGGTCGCGGGGTGCTGGATAGAAATTATTGGATGAGTAGTTTTTTTCTGGGGATGATGACCCCTGGGCTTGTGTAGTTTTTTGACCGCGAAATGGGCGAAAGACGCTAAAGGTGGCTTGGTTGATGGTTCGGTTGGGGAACCACGGAAGGCACGGAAGTTTTTTTTGAGGGGACTGTGGTCGTTGGGTGCTGGATAGAAAGTAAGGGATGAGTTTTTTTGCTGGGGATGATTAAGCAGAAGGGAGCGATGGGAGATATTTGGATGGGGCTCCTTGGTGGGAGTTATCAGGAGCGGGGATTTTTTGGCGGTGGGGGAGGGGTAGTGTTTTGGGTTTGTTTAGTAGTTTTAGGGCTGTGGATTTGAATGGATAGGGTGGTTGTGCAGGGGGTGGTTTTTTGTGCGATTCTCAGGGGGTTAAAACGGTAACTAACAAGGCGTAACCCGTTCTACAGAAGGTCGTTAATGACTTTACCTAAAACCATGGTTTTTTGGGGTGTTTTTTGGCTATTTGGTAGGGTTTTTGGCGTTTTGGTAGCTTATGTAGCGAAACTTTGTTTGAATTGTGATTTGGAGATTTGCCTTGGAAAAATAGGACTGATAGGAGGAATGGGAGGTATTTTTTTCGAGCCAGGTGGGCTTTGATGAGTTCGCGGAGGTCGTTTTGACTACTCGATGACTACTCGATGACTACTCGATGACTACTCGATGACTACTCGATGACTACTCGATGACTACTCGATGGGCACTCGGTGACCAGCAGCTGAGCTGCTATTTGGTCACTTCCGGCTGCTTTATGAACCCCATTTGGGGGGCATTCGAGGGGGGAGTGACGCCTTTTCCGGCACGGTTTTTACCGTGGATTTGGCTACTTTCTTAGGGCGATGGCTAAGATGGCGATGTCTGCGGGGGTGATTCCGGAGATGCGGGAGGCCTGGCCGATGGTGGTGGGGCGGATGGTGGAGAGGTGGTGACGGGCTTCGGCTTTGAGACCGTTGACCTTGTTGTAGTCGAATTTCTCCGGGATTCGCTTGTCTTCCATGCGGTTGAGACGATCGATTTGGGCCTGTTGGCGGTCGAGGTGACCGGCGTATTTGAAGTCGGTTTCGATGAGTGACCAGAGGTGGGCCGGGGCTTGATCGAGGATCTCGGGGGGGAGGGAAGTGTAGCTGTTTTCGGATCGGCGGAACCAGTGATCGAGTTTGACGCCCTCGTGGGAGATGGTGGGGACGAGCTTTTTGGCGGCGTCGAGGTCTGTGATTTTCTGCTGAATGCGGTCGGCGCGGAGGCCGGTGACGAGTCCATTTTCCACTGCGAGAGGTGTCAGGCGGAGGTCGGCATTGTCCTGGCGCAGGAGCAGTCGGTATTCCGCGCGGGAGGTGAACATGCGGTAGGGCTCGGTGGTGCCTTTGGTGACGAGGTCATCAATCATGACACCTAGGTAGGCTTGGTCACGGCGGAGGATGAAGTCGGGTTTTCCGAGGATTTTCAGGGCGGCATTGGTTCCTGCGATCAGTCCTTGGCCGGCAGCTTCCTCGTATCCGGAGGTGCCGTTGATCTGTCCGGCGAAGTAAAGACCGGCGATTTTCTTGGTTTCCAAGGTTGGGGAGAGCTGGGTGGGTGGGCAGTAATCGTATTCGACGGCGTAGCCGGGTCGGATGATCTGGGCATTTTCCAGTCCGGGGATGGAGTGGATGAAGTCGAGTTGGACGTCGTAGGGGAGGGAGGTGGATACACCGTTGATGTAGTATTCGTGAGTGTGACGACCCTCGGGTTCCAGGAAGACCTGGTGGCGTTCTTTTTCGGCAAACTTGACCACCTTGTCCTCGATGGACGGGCAGTAGCGGGGGCCGGGACCTTCGATTTTGCCGCAATACATCGGGGATTTATCCAGGTTGTTGCGGATGATGTCGTGGGTTTTAGGCGTGGTCCAGGTGATGTGACAGGGGATTTGTTCCACGTGGAACGTTTTGCCGGTGGTCAGTGACTGGTGCTCAGACGACAACAGTTTGTCGCCTTCGGCGATGAGGTGGCCGTTGAGGGTATGGAGGTCGTTGGGGGACTTGGTGAGGGTATCGGCCAGGTAGGAGAAGAAGGGTGGTGGGTTGTCACCGTTTTGGGCTTCGGTTTTGGAGAAGTCGATGGACTTGCCGTTGATGCGGCATGGAGTGCCTGTTTTGAATCGGTCCACTTCGAAGCCGAGTTTGTGGAGGGAGTCAGAGACGGTGGAAGTGGCGTCGCCCATGCGGCCGCCTTTTTCATTTTTCAAACCCACATGCATCAGTCCGCGCATGAAGGTGCCGGCTGAGAGCACGACCGACTTGGCGTTGATCTGCATCTGGAGGGAGGTGGTGACACCTGTGATTTCGTCGTCGTGCACGAGGATCTCCGCGACATTGGCCTGATGGAGGTCGATTCCGGGCGTGGACTCCAGGGTGTGTTTGATCCGGAATTGGTAAGCTTTTTTATCGCACTGGGCACGGGGAGCGCGGACGGACGGGCCTTTACCTGCGTTGAGCATACGGAATTGGATACCTGTGGCGTCTGTGTTCAGTCCCATGGCACCGCCGAGAGCATCGATTTCGCGGACCATGTGTCCTTTTGCCAAACCACCGATGGCTGGGTTGCAGGACATGGCGCCGATAGTGTCGAGGTTCTGGGTGAGCACGGCTACGCTGCAGCCGAGTCGGGCGGCGGCGAGGGCAGCTTCAACTCCGGCGTGGCCGGCACCGATGACGAGGACGTCGTATGTTTTTGGGTAGATGAACACGCTGAGCTATGTAGCTGGGAACGAACAGGATTCAAACCTGAAATGCCGACATGTCTGGAGCCTTAGAGTTTCTGCTAAGATAGGCAGATATATCACCACGTTGCATCTCTATTGTTCCACGTGGAACTTTTTTTCAGAGCCAGTCCGTATGCTTGAGTTTGTGAGGGAAATATGATAGATACGGTCGTTATGAAAACAATGATAGCAGCAGTGGATTTTTCGGATGCCAGCATGGTCGTAATCAAAGCCGCCGAAAAGATGGCCAAGTCCTTTGGAGCCACCCTTCATCTCGTTCACGTCGTGGAATCGCAACCTAGCTACGCCGCCTACGGTTTCACCCCGGAAGAGTTTCCGGTATTGGCCCAGGTGCAGCAGGAAACGGTCAGTCGTGCCGAAGTTCAACTTCGCGAATATGCCGACAGCTCTGGCGTGGAAGGCGTGCAGACAAACCTCCTTCAGGGCTCGCCTTTGCATACCATCCTTGAATTTGCCGATGAGTGCGGAGCAGACCTATTGGTGCTCGGCTCTCACGGTCACGGCGTGCTCGGCAGTCTGTTTCTTGGAAGTGTGGCCGAGGGATGTGTGCGCAAAGCGAAATTACCGACCCTCGTGATCCCGGTGAAGGAATCCTAGACGTGAAACGTTCCACGTGGAACAATTTCCGGTTTTTCCCGCAGTGACCGAGATGAGCGATGCAGGACTTGCGCCTGTGGGTGATTTAGGGCATTGGTTTTGTCTATGTTCGAGGTCAGGGATAAACCGGAAATGGTCGAGCGCGCGTTGCTCGTCAGAATTTGTGCAGATCGCAGAGAGGAAGAAGAAGATGCCTCACTGCTCGAGGAACTGGGTGAACTTGTCAGCACCCTAGGGATCGGCGTGGCCGAATCGCTTTTGGTTTTCACCCGATCGCTGCATAAGAAATACCTTTGCGGAACTGGCAAGGCTGCCGAAGTGGTGGAGCTGGCTCGCGCCCACGAGTGCGACTGCATTGTCTTCGACAACATGTTCCTACCCTCCCAGCAACGCAACTGGGAAGAACTGGCCGACATGTGTGTGATCGACCGCGAAGAGGTGATTCTCGATATTTTCTCCAAACGCGCCCAAACCAGAGAGGCCCGACTGCAGGTCGACCTCGCCAGAATGCAATACTCACTGCCACGCCTGACCAGGATGTGGGGTCACCTCGACCGAGAAGGCGGCGGTGGCAAAGGTGGCGGTGGAGCATCCCGGGGAATGGGGGAGCAGCAGATTGAGGTCGACCGCCGACTCGCACGCACGCGCATTGATCAATGCAAACGCGAACTGGCAGAGGTCAGAAAGCAGCGCGACACCCGACGCAAAGAGCGCGAGAAGCAGAGCACGCCCTGCGCCGCGATCGCTGGCTACACCAATGCGGGGAAATCCACCCTGCTAAATCAGATTTCCGGCGCAGACATCATGGCCAAGGACATGCTGTTCGCCACGCTCGACACCACGACCCGTGCGATTGAACTGCCCGATGGCCAACCGCTGCTACTCACCGACACCGTGGGCTTCGTCCGCAACCTGCCGCACCGACTCGTCGAGGCCTTCAAAGCCACCCTTGAGGAATCGGTGCTAGCAGATTTCATCATCCACGTGCTCGATGCCTCCTCGCCGGAAATCGAGAAATTTTACAAGACCACGATGGAAGTCCTCGAGGAACTCGGGGCGGGGGACAAGCCGGTGATCACGGTGCTGAATAAAATCGATGCCCTGAACGATCCGGTGAAGCTTGCCGGACTGGAGGTTTCTTTCCCAAATACCATCTCGGTCAGTGCCAAGACCGGCGAAGGTATGGACACACTGATGGCGAGGTGCTCGGAAATGCTCGCTGATCGGGTGACCACGCGCACGTACCGTATTCCCCAGAGTCGCGGCGATATCCCAGGCCTGCTGCACCGCGACGCCAAGGTGCTGAGCACTGAGTATGAGGGCAATGACATGCTACTCACCGCCATTGTGCCGGCTGCCATTGCAGGCAAGATCGCGGAGTTCTGCGTGGATGCTTAATTCATCTGACATGGCAGATTCCATTCGCATGTGATCAAAAATGTGGCAATCTGCCAGTATCTCGCCTCTATCATTACGAACATGAAATTCGACCTTATCCCAGCCCTTCTGTTAGGTGCCTTGCTGACGACGCCACTGGCGGCCGAAGAGACTCTGCGCACCCTAACAGAAAAAACCATTCAAGTGGACCCACCGCTGCCGAAGAAAGCGATTGTGGTGGAAGAAGACGAACCGGCCACGCCGACTGCGCCCGCAGCCAAAGCACTGACGACGGCGGAAAAACAGCCGACCGCTCAGGCTGCGGATGCCACCGCCGAGAAGCAAGAGGTCAAACCCACTCTCCCCAAAGACCGCGATGGCGGCGTGCGCTTGCAGATTTTCCTCGATCAGAAATTCTTCGGTCCGGGGATCATTGATGGCAAGCCGGGCCACTTCACCAAGGTTGCGATTGAGAACTACAACGAAAGCCTTGGCCGACCAGCCGATGACTTGCGTGTGGTGGAGGAATCGGTTCAAGGGGTGGAAACAATTTACGCCACGGCGATCGTGCCATCCTTTGTCGATCAATATGTCGACTCCTCGCTGCCGACCAAGCGCCCTGCGCAAGCGACCCGCAAATACATGTCCTACCGCAGCGTGCTCGAGTTCATGGCCGAGCGCTACCACTGCTCCGAGGAGCTGCTCTCGGAACTCAACGGCTACAGCAAAATGCGCAACGCCAAGGCGCGGATGGCGATCAAGGTGCCGAACATCGAGCCTTTTAAAATCGAAGATCTGAAAACAGGCAAGTCGCACAAGAATGAGATCAACCTGACCGCGCGCCACGTGGTGGTGGATACCAACACCAAGCAGGTCTACATTTACCAGCTCATCCTGCCCAGCGATGAAGAAGGGGCCATCACCATACAGGCCGCCAAACCCAAGCTGGTGGCCAGTTTCCCCATCACACCAGGCCAGACAAAGTTCATCCCCAAGGGCGTTTGGAATCTGAAGAACAGCGTGGAGCTGCCAGTCTGGCGCTACGACAAAAAACTCCTGGAAACAGGGGTGCGTGGTAAGGAATCGCTGACCATTCCTCCCGGGCCGAATAACCCGGTGGGCATTATCTGGAACGGGCTGACCAAGTCCGGCATCGGCATTCACGGCACGAACAATCCGAACACGATTGGTCGCGCACGCAGCGCTGGCTGCATTCGTCTCTCGAACTGGGACGCCGCCCGATTCCCCACCCTGGTCAGACCGGGTGCGATCGTGAAGGTGGAATAGGGCTATTTGCCGCCGATGGTGATGACATCATCGGGATACACCTTCAGCTTTTGATGGGCAACCTGCTTCAGATCGTAGCGGTAGCGTTTGCCGTTTCGCAACAAATAGACGCGGTTCAGACGACCGAAAACAGTCGGTCCGCCAGCTTCGGTCACCGCCTGCTGTAGGGTGCGACCTCGGCGGTAGGGGACGCGGCCAGGCTTTTTGACTTCGCCAGCCACCGAGAGGAAGCGTTGTGGTGCCGGATCGGCAGCGACGACTGGCACACCTGCGGCCTGGGAAGACGCTTGGTTGATGACGGAGAAAAGCATCAGTCCCAGAATTGACCTAAAGACCCAGTTCATGGGAGCTATAGACAAGCGGCAGGGGAGGGCGCTCAAAAAAAGGTGACATTCGTAGCGTCTGAGGCTTTACAATGAGAGCGATCTCGTCATAAATCCTTCAAATTTAGCACGACCTAATGCCCAAAGACGAAACTATCAAAAAAATTCTGGTGATCGGCTCCGGCCCTATTGTCATCGGACAAGGATGTGAGTTTGATTATTCAGGTGTCCAAGCCTGTAAAGCCCTGCGCGAGGAGGGATATGAAGTCATTCTGGTGAATTCCAACCCGGCCACGATCATGACCGATCCGGAGTTCGCACCGAAGACCTACATCGAGCCCATCACGCCCGAAGTGGTTGAAAAGATCATCATCCGCGAGAAGCCGGACGCCCTGCTGCCGACACTCGGTGGCCAGACGGCGCTGAATACCTCGATGGATTTGTTCAAATCCGGCGCCCTGGATAAACACGGCGTGCGCATGATCGGTGCCAACGCCGATGCCATCGATAAGGGCGAGGACAGACTGCGCTTTAAAGATGCCATGCTGAAAATTGGCCTGGACCTTCCCCAGAGTGGTGTCGCCCACACCATGGAAGAAGCCAAGGTCATCGCCAAGGAACTGCACGAGACCACAGGCCGCGCCTTCCCACTGATCATTCGTCCGGCATTCACCCTCGGTGGATCCGGTGGCGGCATCGCTTACAACAAAGAAGAATTTGAAACCATCGTCGCCCGCGGCATCGATCTCTCACCTGTCGATGAGGTGCTGATCGAGGAAAGCCTGCTCGGCTGGAAGGAATACGAGATGGAGGTCATGCGCGACAACGCCGATAACTGCGTGGTCATCTGCTCGATCGAAAACCTCGACCCCATGGGCGTGCACACTGGCGACTCCATCACCGTCGCTCCGGCACAGACCCTAACAGATCGCGAATACCAAATCATGCGCGATGCCTCATTCGCCTGCATCCGCGAGATTGGTGTGGAAACCGGCGGGTCGAACATCCAGTTCTCCGTCAACCCGGCGGACGGCCGCTGCATCGTGATCGAGATGAACCCACGGGTTTCTCGTTCCTCCGCACTTGCGTCAAAGGCCACCGGATTCCCGATTGCCAAGATCGCTGCGAAGCTCGCCGTGGGATACACCCTGGACGAACTGCCAAACGATATCACCCGTGAGACACCGGCATCGTTTGAGCCGACCATCGACTACGTGGTCACCAAGCTGCCACGCTTCACCTTTGAAAAATTCCCCACCGCCGACGCCGTTCTGACCACTCAGATGAAGGCCGTCGGTGAAGCCATGGCCATCGGCCGCACCTTCAAGGAGTCGATGCAGAAAGCACTGCGCTCGTTAGAGACCGGTCGTTTCGGATTCGGCTTCGATGGCAAGGATCCCCAGGACCTTTCCTACGAGGTGATCGAACGGAAACTGCACGTGCCAAATGCCGAGCGCATCTTCTGGCTGAAGTCCGCCTTTGAAAATGGTTGGACCGTGGACGAAGTCTTCGAGGCCACCACCATCGACGTCTGGTTCCTGGAGCAGCTGAAGCAAATCGTCGATGAGGGCAACAACCTCGCCGAGATGGATCTGCGCAAGGCGAAACGTTGGGGATTCTCCGATATCCAGATCGCCAACGCCCGCGGCATCTCCCAGGACGACGTCCGCGCCGAACGCAAGGAAGCCGGCATCATCCCGACCTACCGCTTGGTCGATACCTGCGCCGCTGAGTTCGAGGCCCACACACCTTACTACTACTCCACCTACGGCGATGAAAACGAAGCTCGCGAGAGCGATCAGAAAAAGATCGTCATCCTCGGCGGCGGACCTAACAGGATCGGCCAAGGGATTGAGTTTGACTACTGCTGTGTGCACGCCGCCTTCGCCCTGAAGGAGCTGGACTACGAGACCGTGATGGTGAACTCGAACCCCGAGACCGTTTCCACCGATTACGACACCAGCGACAAACTTTACTTCGAGCCTCTAACACTCGAGGACGTGCTCAACATCTGCGACCAGGAAAAACCGGACGGCGTGATCGTCCAGTTCGGTGGCCAGACTCCACTGAACCTCGCGGCCGATCTCGAACGCCACGGCGTGCCCATCGTGGGAACGTCACCGAAGAATATCGAGCTCGCCGAGGACCGGAAGTTTTTCTCCGCATTGCTCGATAAGATTGGCCTGAAACAAGCCGAAGCCGGCACCGCCACCAGCGCGGAAGAGGCAGTGAAGGTAGCACAGGAAATCGGCTACCCAGTTCTTGTTAGACCTTCCTTCGTGCTTGGCGGACGTGCCATGATGATCGTTTACAATGATACGGAACTGACACGCTACATGAACGAGGCCGTGGACGTCTCCCCGGACCGCCCCGTCTTGGTCGATCGCTTCCTGGAAAATGCCCAGGAGATTGATGTCGATTGTATTTCCGACGGCGAAACTTCCGTGGTCGGTGCCATCATGCAGCACATCGAGCAGGCCGGTATCCACTCGGGCGATTCCGCCTGTGTCATCCCCGCCTTCTCACTCTCGGACGACATTCAGAAGCAGATCATCAAGGCTGCCAAGGACCTCGCTCGCGAGCTCAACGTGCGCGGCCTGATGAACATCCAGTTCGCAGTGAAAGACGAAGAGCTCTACGTCATCGAGGTGAACCCACGGGCATCTCGCACCGTGCCATTTGTTTCCAAATCCATCGGCGTGCCGCTGGCGAAACTCGCTGCCAAGATCATGGTCGGCAAGACCCTGAAAGAACTCGGCTTCACCGAGGAAGTGCTTCCCGAGCACTACTGCGTGAAGGAGGCCGTCTTCCCATGGCCACGATTCCCCGGCATCGACATTGTGCTCGGACCGGAAATGAAATCCACCGGCGAAGTCATGGGCATCGATCAGGACATGGGCATGGCTTACGCCAAGGCCCAGATCAGCGCCTTCAACCCACTGCCCACCGGCGGCAATGTGTTCATCTCGGTGAACGATCGGGATAAAGACCGCGCCGTGCCTATCGCTCGCGATCTCTCCGCCCTCGGGTTCCAGATCTTCGCCACCGGCGGCACCTACAAGCGTCTGAAGGAGGAAAGCATCGAAATGAACCGCCTCTACAAGCTGGCCGAGCAGAAACGCCCGAACGTCATGGACATGATGAAAAACGGCGAGATCGACTTCATCATCAACACCCCCAGCGGCCACGAGGCACGCAACGATGAGGTCACCATCCGCTCCGGCGCCGTGGCCAACAAGGTCTCCCACTGCACCAACCTGTCAGCCGCCGAAGCCTCCGTGCTCGCCATCAAATCGCTGCAGGAAAAAGAACTGCAAGTGACCACCCTGCAGGAATACCACGGGATCTAACGAAACCTAACAGGTCAAAAACCAGTCTCACTCAGCCCCAGTAGTTAGCCCGCACCGTCGGCAAACTACCGGGGCTGATGTTTTTGATGGGACTGCGATAGCCCTAACAAAATCGGGAAAGAAGGTGAGAGGCTGCTAGCTAACATCACACCTAACAGGAAACACGAACCCCGCCCGTAGCCCGTAGCGAAGAGTTTGCACACTTCGACCACTAGCGCTCCGATCCACCTCACACCCACGAAGAGTGCAAACTCTTCCATGAGAAGGTATGTCAAAAGCAAAGTTGAAAATTCATTTTCACTATAGCCTAACAGTTACTTTTTTTAGAGGGC
>NZ_JAFBGL010000016.1 GCF_016811075.1 Oceaniferula flava | reverse complement strand
CAGCCGACGCCGAGGTCGAGTTCGGAGTCGACGCCGTCCTCACCGTTCAGCAAGGCCCAGGCGCCGCTGCCGCCGAGACCGGAGCGTTTTTCATAGGTCCAATTACGTAAGCTGACCAACGGAGAGATGGCGCAGTTGACAATGAAAGCTCCCTCGCGCGCGTGGCGCGGCACGTCTAACCAACCGCCGGCGAAGTCCACCCGCAAAGGCGATTCAGTAGGAGCCTTGACCCACTTGACGATGCCCGAGGTGGACACGGGATCGAATTTCGGCGGAGTCTTCGGCAGTACACGGTAGGTGCAGCCGACTTGATCACAGAGGTCGCGTTTGATCGCCTCGTATTGATCGTCCTCGGTGACGGCGAGGATGTCAGGCTTGGCTTCGAGAAAGTAGCTTTTGAAATCGAGACCGAGGTCGTGGTCAGTGCCGATGATCACTTCATCAACCATTCTCAGGCCCTCAAGCACGGCTTTTTTATGTTCGTCCGGGATCGACGACCTGCGTTGTTTGTGATGCCAGAGTACATCCTCGGAGGCAAAACTGACGGTGAGGTGATCGCCCAACGAGCGGGCTTCTTCAAAAAATTGGAGGTGGCCGGCGTGGATGATGTCGTAGCAACCGGAGACAAGTATTCGTTTCATAAAAATTTAAGATTGTGTATTTGGTGTGTGCTACTGGAACATGGAATCGCTGGTTCTAAACGCACTACGAACCCAAGAAAAAGATTCGCTAGATTAGCCAGATTCGAGCTCTGTGACTGCGTAGCAATAGAAAAGCAGGTCCAAAAATGAGTCAACAAGCCGAGTATTTTTTACGCCAATATATGAGTATCTTCGCTCCAGCAGTGCCTAACAAGATACCCACTGTCCCCCACAGTAAATCTTTCCAATCAACCGTGCGCTGCGGCAGAAAGGCCTGCCCAAACTCGGTTACGCAAAGAATAAATCCGCAAATCGTCAGAGTGATACGCAGCGGACGTTGAATCTGTATGGTGGATAGCGCCATAAAGAGAAGGCCAGCCAATGGCATGAAAGGAACCGCCGTGCGGATGTTCGGTTCACGATCGGCTAGCTTTGCGATCCAGCCAGGCATCCAGGCCAGTTTACTCATCTGGGAATGGGGAGCCCAAGATGCCAGCACAATCAGCAGCACAAAAAAGACGACGGAAGCTAAAAATAAGCACGTCCACCATTTTGACGCCCACTTATCACGTAATTCTCTGAAAGCTGGTGCCATGTCTTAAGCAAAATGAAGTATCCACCTTTTAGAAGGGTCAGGAAGTTAAGTGCTCATGTTCTACGCAATCGGTAATAAAAGAGTACTTATCTCGCCCACAGCAACCTACTCAGCTAGTTCAGTCACACTGAGCAACCTAAATCAGCCAATACCAACGGATTACATCTACGACGATTGGTCTTGTGTCACAGCTTGATCCTCTCTCATTTTGAGACTGATCATATATTCATAGACGGAGCGCATGACACTATAATGAAATCCGGCCTTACCGTCCAAGAATCCGAATTTTACTACATATAGGAAAAAGAACGTTAATAGTGGTCTGAACGGCATGCGGTAAGCAACGGCCTTAAAAGCCTTCCGCCTCAGCATAGGATCAGTATTGAGAAAGTCTGACCAATTCACTGAACCTTGCTGCTCATTCGCCAACTTGACGGCCTCCATGGAGGAGTATTTATTGTGACGCTCAAACCAATACTCGATCCCTTTATTGAAAGGATAATGAATTAAGTGCCCGTCCAGTAGACCAATCTCACCGTCTGTATAGTATTCTTCGTTGATCTCTCTTTCGACTCTAACCTCTCCCTTTTTAAACAAGCGTCCAAACCATGTTGGATAACCACTAGACCTCTTGAGCCATCTGTCCATAAACATGTCCTTCCGGCGCATACGGTAAAGACTCACAGGATTGTTCACTGAATTCACCTCGTCCAACATCTCTCGAACAAGGTCATCAGTGACTCGCTCATCAGCATCAAGCATAAGAATCCAGTCATGTTTGAAATCATATGCTAAGCCAAAGTTCCGTTGTGCCGCGTAGTTATCAAATTTTCTACTTAGGACAGTTGCCCCCGCGTGTTTTGCAATAGCAACCGTGTCGTCAGAACTATGGGAGTCCAGAACAACAATATCATCACAGAAAGATAAAGATTCTAGGCAACCGGGCAGATTTAGCTCTTCGTTATAGGTCAAGATTAATACCGATATACTCATACTATTGAATTAGATTCGTTCAGGACTCTTTCCTTAATCAACTTGGCAGGATTCCCACCGTAAACGGACCATGATTCCAGGTCTTTAACTGCAACACCACGTGCTGCTAACACGGAGCCTTCTCCAACGGTAACGCCAGGCCCCACAAAAGCTTCCGCACAAATCCAAGCCCCTCCCTCAATCGTTATGTCTGATTTAATCAAAGGTAAGCTCACATCACAATAATCGTGTGTTCCTCCGCAAATATGTGATTTATGCGATAGTGTTACTTTCTCACCGATCTTCAATACCCCTAAATTGTAGATCAAGACATCAAACCCAATCGCGCTCCAGTCTCCTATCTCCAAGTTCCACGGTATGAATACTTTCGCTGAGGGATTAATTTGAACGTTCTTCCCTATTTTAGCACCAAACAAACGTAATAAGAAGTTACGCCACTCCCAACAAAGACGCGGACTGCAACGAAAAAGCGGCCCAAAAGCCGCCCACAGCACACGCCCAGCTAGCTCCTTGCGTGACCATTTCCTGGCTGTTCGATTTTGATTAATATCCATCGTGACTTCTGAGATCCATTTTATTTTAACTAACAATACATCCTGGCTTCTCCCCCTTGCCCAAAATCCACTGATAGCTGGCTGCCATTTGCGCGGCAATTCTCTCCCATCCAAAATCTTTCACAACCATCGCCCTGCCTCGTTCACCCATGGCTAAAAGTTCCGCCTTCGGCCGGCTTATGGCATCTCGTAGCGCATCGGCTATGGCTGTCTCGTTGACTGGCACCCACCACCCGCTACCCTCTCTCTCCAAGCTTTGCCAAGGAGTTCCGTGAGTAGTGATCACGGGAACTCCACAGCCAAGCGCTTCTGCGACAACAATGCCGAAGTTTTCACTGTGTGTTGGCAAGATAAACAAATCAGCCGCACGGTAAGCCTTCCATTTGTCATCACCGTCCAGCGGCTCATCAAAATCCCAGCAGTCGCTCAAGCCAGCTTCTTCAACCCGTTGCTTCAGCTCGTGTAGATGTCCGTCTTCATCCGGTCCCACCACACGCATCCGCCAGCCTTCTGGCTTCACCTTCGCCCAGGCATCAATCAGCATCGGCAGTCCTTTCTTCGGATGAACTCGTGACAGAAAAAGTGCAACGCGCTCTCCAGTTTCACTCTGATTTCTATCTTCTGGGGTCTGACCTGTGTCGCATGGCACTGCGACCCCATTCGGGATCACTGTGATCGGTGCCTCTAGCCCGAGTCGTCGGAATTGCCCGGCTTCGCTCTCTGCTGTCGCATGAAATAATACGGCAGTTTCCAGATCCCGGTGTTGATACAGCCACCAGGCCAGACGTTTTTTCCATTTTTTGTGATTGATCGCCCATGGTTCGAGCATGCCACGAGGACTCACAACACGCTTGCAACTTGCTCTTCTGGCAGCCTTGGCAATTTGATGATTCAGTGGTAACCAGACGCCATGATCATGCACGACATCTACTTTTGCCATCAGTTTAGCACACTGATCCAAGCCTCCACATACTAATTGCACCCCTTGTGGAGGAATGTAGTCTGGCGGAACGTTTTTGGCCCATAAATAGATCTCCATATCTTCGGAGACTTGCGCTCCAGCCAGACCAGGAACTGAACGGGATGGGCCTCCTGTTTCAGGAAACAAAGATGAGACAGTGTGAAGAATACGCATAAACTTTAAAACTTATTGTTGTTAGTTGAATCGTTTACCTTTCAGCCTGAGAGTATCCCATTTAGATAATAGGTAAGATAAGTTCAACAGTCTGTAACATCGCGCTAACAACAGTCCAAATCTACGTTCTTTACTATTTACTTCAGAGAAATATTTTTTAGCGATTGTTTTGCCTTCGGTACGCATCCCTTCAGGGAATTCATTACTCAGCAGCGAACTTGCTGTTTTCGCCTCAGAATGTAGCCTAAGAGCCCACAAATAGACGTTGATTCTTTTATAATCATATCCAGCAGAGGCGATCCTCCACCAGTATTCTGTGTCCATACAGTAATGAAAGTCCACGTCGATATCGCCCAGTTCCTCATATAGTTTCTTTGAAAAAATAGTACTCGGCCCAAATACATTCAGGATACCATGCTTAACAGCCAAGGTTTCAAAACCACCAGATCGACAGCATCGGAGGATTTTTGCGTCCTCATCTGTGTGAACACAATTTGCTGTTAACCATTGCTTTTGGCTTTTACGTAATACCTTTAGAACAAGACCTATTGAGCCCGAACCTAATAGGTCATCAGAATTCAACCACGTAAGGTAACGACCTTTTGCTTTTTTGAAACCTTTGTTAAACGCATCACTTTGTCCCCGGTCAGGTTCAGATAGCATATAAGCGAAAAGATGTGAATAAGACTGACATATTTTCATAGTGTTATCCTGACTTCCACCATCGATCAGAATAAATTCAACACCTTCCTGACTCTCATTTGCAACAGAATCAAGGCATTCTTGGATGTACTTGTCACTATTATACGTAGGTATTACCACGCTAAGGATTATTTCATTCATAAAATTATTGTAAGTCTTGATACATCATTTGACACATCTCACGTTTAGTCTCTGGAGTAGCAAACAGTAAAAAACTCTTAAAGAAGAAGCCTTTGTTTTAGATAGCACCGTTTATCACACAACATCAAAATTGTTACGGGTATATATCTAATAATAATTCAGTATGCCCCGCGTCGGATAACAACAGCTGGTGGTCTTTCATATCTGGCAAGTCGACGTAGGACTAACTTCATATAAGGTAATGACGCTAAACCAAAACCATAAATCATGTGGCTCAAATTAGAAGGCGGATTAATCATGGATAGTACAACACCCACAAATAAGAAAAACGCCAGGAATGATTTCTCAAAATCGAGCTTGTCTAATTTTGACATCATTAAAAAGCAAAAGTATAAAATACTAATGCATATAACGAGTGCTAACAGGGCAAGGACGCGTCCGTGATCCATACCCACATCGAGCACATAGTTATGAGCATAATCTGATACCGATGAGAACTCACCGAAACCAAATAAATTTGCGGTTGCATCCTGCCACAGAGTAAAACGTCCATCACCTTCGCTCAAATCGGCAAATCGAGACAGGATACCGACATTGAGAGTAAAGGAAATAATCACACCAACAAATCCACACATGAAAACTGTAGCTACCAATAATAGGTTTTTTCTTTGTATCATGGATACCGAACACAAGATCAGCATCACAATCGCAAATACGATATATGGTGCTCGCGTCTGGGTATAATAGGCTGGAAATAATGCTGCTAGCCCCAGAAGAAATACAGCGAACTTATGAATCTGTTTTTTAATGCAAACCGCAGCTCCACATAACGCTAATCCTATAGCGGCACCATAAGGAATTGCAATGAGGTTATGGACTACGAATACCCCGAGAAACGTATCATCACCCTTATCAAGAACGAGTCCTCGTTTGGTTGCCCCAAAGGACTCTTTTAAAATCTCATCGCGTGGGATCTCAACAGTAATTAACAAATTAAAAATCAACACGCAGATTACAAAAGATATAATGAACCATAAGAAGTCCTCTCCCCAAACTTTACCACCACGAAAATATAATAATACCACACCTAAATAAAACGCTGAGAAAAACGGAAAGCAAAACATTAAAATCGTTCTATTATCGAAGAATACATACTGCAATATACAACTTATTAACATGAAAATGATTATTATTCCAACGAAGTAAAAAGATCGCGCCTGAGATGGCCAGAACTTAGAACTCGGGGATCTGACAATAAGCAAGGAGGACATCATGAATGCTAATGCAATGGTGTAACCTCGAAGGCCTTGACTTACAAAGTAAGCTAATGCCAAACCTAACAAGACAATATGCGATTTGCTGAAAAAACTTTTAAACGATATTTCCATAGTTACTTACTCAACATTAATTTAATCTTGGACACGAGTCTCCACTGAACATACTGTGATTCATCCAGATAGAATTATTCTGAACGTCTCTGTTGAAACCTCCTATTAGGATGATGGATAAGCTCCCTGTACATTTAATGGTTGTAATATAATCAGTGTATATATTTCATCTATTACGCAGAGATTGTGTTGGCTATGAAACAGAGATATCGTTCAGTTGATGTCATTATAAAACCTCTGAATGTTACTATGAATCCAGTCTTCACCTTTTTCCCACCATTTTTCTTCCAAATAGTTCAACCTGGTCGCTTCATCAAAGCGATATCTAATTATCTTTGAAGGAACACCTGCTACCACAGAGTATGGTTCTACATCTTTTGTGACTACACTGCCCGAAGCAATAACAGCTCCGTGACCTATTTTAATCCCACCTAATAGTGTGACACGTGCTCCGATCCATACATCGCTACCAATATCAACAAACACAGATTTCTCGGAATCAGCATAGACATACTCATTGAAATTCGTTTTCTCTACATAGGTGAAACCTGCTTGTTGATTCGAAGAATAGAAACAAGGATGCGAGGAAAGCCGTTCACTTATGGGGTGCCGACCAGCGAGAACCACAGTTTCAGGTCCAATGGAGCAATATCGGCCTATTCTACTGTTATGGATTCGTGAGTTTGACGAGACATACGTACCAAGACCGATGGATGAACCACTGACGCAGACATTGGCGTATATTTTATTTTTCCCTTCAAATGAACAATCACGCGCATTGGCTGAGCGGGCTATGATCACACCCATTTTTCTATCTCTTAAATAGAGCTTTGGGCGCTTCATATACCTCAATATATAATCCTTCATGATTTTTTAAATAATCGTGTTAGCAAACTATAACTTAACAGCTTCATCATATCTCGAGATCCAAGCCACCTTCTATCGTAAGTAAACTCACGAAGTAAGTATTCCGTCCTCCTCTGATCCGAGATATCTTTATTTTGGCACAACGAAACCATTTCACCCGAAAGATCTTGAATAATGTTCATCTCGCGAGGTTTGTATCGAAACCCCCATGATTTGATTCGCTTATCACACGAACGAGTAGTCAATACAAGTTGGCTCGCTGGGTAATTTTCCAAATTGCGGATCCCGTATAAGTCTATAATCAGTGAATCTTGAGGTAGATCTTTACTAAATGAACGGAGGGATTTTTCGGTTATTTCAAAATACGCATCATAATGAACAACTTCCGTAGAGACGTCCCTCGATAGCTCTAGTTTATACTCTGCAAGAGGAACTTGATAGATGTTATTATTCAACTGAGCCATGTGTGTCCCCATATCACTAAAGTTAGTCGTTTGGGATTTAACAGGATAAACAAAATACTTATTCTTATCTACAACATAGCGTATGAAATATTTTAGCCACGAGCTTTCCGGCCAGCTGTTTACAAACCGTGGAATATCCAACGGTTTATTTAGATTATCCTCTACATCATACCAATTGCGAAATGCACGCCACTGGTCACGTGTCCACATCTGGCCCCACGATTGTGCAAACTGCATACAATAATACCCCAAACCATTATCTAACGGTTCAAATCTCGAGCCACAGTTCACATTTATTAAATGCTTATATAAAGAAACCCCTGCGATGTCCTGACATCCACCAAACATTTCCAAAGCCTGCTCAGCGTATTGGTAAAAGAAATTCGAAACCCCAAGGTCATCTTCAAGCACGATGACAGCGCCATATTTGTCGGATAAGTCTCCACAACGCAGAATATGCTCACGTAACCCTAAATTGTGGTCATGCGAAATCACAGTTTTCTCACCGTGTTTCCACTCAAAGGAGTCGGCCACGGTCTTTACAGCTTCGGCTCCGCCTCCATCGATCGAGATGACCAATGGTATGTCCTTTGTCACATACCGGGCCCCCGCAAGCATTTTTAATAGACGCGTCAGCGATTGATCACGATTGTATGCAGCAACAATAATCGCAGGTTTGATTCCATTCATATCAATTTAAATTTAACTTTGGATTTCACTCTGAGCTCTTTCGATTTCCATATTAAATTCAATGGATCGAATTTGTAATTCGCACTACCGCATGCCAATGTGTTACTTCTATCGTTTTTGACAACTTATCAAAACCGCGTGCTACTATACATCAAGGCGTCTCAGATCTATTTAATCAGTAATAGAATTCTAGCAAACGGAAACAGTGATCGTGTCTGAAGGCGGCCGATGTCGCGAACAGGCAAATAAAAATATGATGATGCAAATGCTGATATAAACTGAGACACTAGTGTTGCAAGCGCAGCGCCGACACCACCATAGCGCGGAATTAAAATATAATTCAATGCGATATTTACTATCGCCCCTATAATAGTCGATACCATTGAAAACTTAAATAACTCTTCTGCAATGATATACTGGCCTCGTGCGACTCCCAAAAATACAAATAGACTACTCCATATATGGATCGCTAATATAGGTGTAGCCCCCTCATATTGGGCCCCAAATAAAATGGCAATTACCCAATAAGAAGTTAGCGATAATGGTATACAAATCAAATAAGCTAAACCTGCATTTAAATCAAGATAACGCTGTAACCTTTCCTCATAAAAGGCCTTACTTTTCTTCCGCGCATTGAGTATTGGAGGGAATAGGGAAGTCGCCAACAATGTGGGTATCATATACCATATTGAACTTATTCTTACAGCGACAGAGTATTGGCCTACAGCGTTTTTACCTAACATCGATCCAAGCATGATTTGGTCGACCTGCATGTAGACCGTGACAGCTAATCCAGAAAGCAATAATGGCCAAGACTTGCGTAAATACTTGAGTGCCAATTCTCGATCGATCCGCCAGGCCCTAACACGTCCATAGTGACAACCATAAAAGAAGATCTGCAGGACCATCAAAACCAACAGTTCAATGATATAGAGATAAGAAAAATGTATGAGTTTAGCACCCAAACCTATGGCAACTATTTTAATAGCTGCAAATACCAGCATGGTGATACCACTTGCCTTCACTGATAGATCTGATCTTACCTGTGCTTGGAACCAAAGCGTTATACATTTCAAAGGATTCAACAATAATGATCCACCTAAAATAGCAAACAATCCCAACACTAGACTACTATCTGTGATATAAGCAACGATGACCAGCATACCAGAGTAAGCAACGATTCCCGCAATCAAGCTCAACACAAAACATGTCCCCAATATAACATCATGTCGCTCAGGGGTCGCTACTAATTCACGTTTGACTAAATTTTGTAATCCCAAATTTGTCACTACAGCAACCAACGCAACAATCGCCAACACGTAGTTATAGAGTCCAAGATTTTCTGGTCCTAAATAACGTGCTACAGCAACTGACACAATTAAACCAAGGACCATCCGCAACATCTGTCCGCCAAATAGCCATGAAGTGTTCTTAAAATACCGCACAAACCCTCTGTTTGCCATAGCCTTGGCAAGTATTTTTTTCATACTACTAATCATGCGAAAGTTTTATTATATCAAGTTCATTATTTAGCTTCAGATAATGAGATTCTAGAGTTAGGCCGCATTCAAAGATTGAATATTAACCAACGTTAGATGCTTTGCAGGGTTTGTGTGTGCTGTAACACACTCAATTAAATGATTTGCCAAATACGTGAATTTTTAGCGTCCTTCTGTTCTCTACTATGTTATAGTTTTTAAGAATCTACTGGTTCTTACATCTCCGAGACTTATTGCCGGTTTCTTGGCCTCCTCCCTGCATTAAAATCGATATAATACTAGATTAATATCACATTCAGTGACTACTGGAAATAGCTTTACTATTTTGGCGGTCTTAGCTTCATTAATTAGTAACATCATCGTCACGCCGGCAGTTGTTAGCACAGACCCACCCAGTTTATGGAGGTATACGATCCTCCGACGCTGCCGCCCTTGGTCGATTTCCCCATCTCCCGGAGAATAACCATCTTTAGAATTAACAAGAATGATGTGTGACCAACCAAACGTGTGTCGTTTCATTGAATCGCAGCTGAAACCAAGAAAATGGCCGTATTTAAAGTGCGCGGCCGAGACTCAAGCATCTGTCAACCGACTCCCAGACTTCATCACAAACCAGCGGCTTGAGGCCAAGCCGCCCTACCGAACATTATGGCACCCACCCAAACTGTCGTTGCCATAGTAGCTGTGATAGTTGGACCCTCCATCGTCACCATGCCGCCGCGCACGGACTTCTTCTTCAAGTCCGCCATGTCGACCTTTGGCTCTTCGGCCCCAGGGCCGGCATTGACGTTGGTATCGATGGATTTCAAATCGTTTTGTTTCTCAAATTAAATGAGGGCGGATCATGGGGACTGGCTACCATTACGCTGGTATCCTGCTATTTGCCGGAAGTTCTTCGCTTCTGGCTATCGTCAAACGGCATTGACACCATGGGATCATGAAGCTGGAGTCCATCTTTCTGCGCCGATCCGATGTCCCGGCGTGTTATCCGATTGGTTTGCTGCGCCGGGAACTTGGGGTGTTCCGTCGTGAGCTCTTCCTCACGCGGCGTGACCTTGGCATAATGTCACGCACTTGTGTCTCGGCCGGGCAGGAATGCGTCTTGCTAAGGTCGGTTTCAATAAGCCCCATCCTCGCGTAAACCTGCATTTTTGTGGCTCAGGTGGTGGATGATTGGCTCAAGGAGGCCTATTTGGGGCTCATTGTGAAAATTTTTTTGAACCACAAGCGGATGGCTTCAATGGGCGTATGATTAATTGGCGCTGGAGGCGGAAACTTAGGTTCTACCGAACAGTGCGGGCCATGGGTTTGTTTTCAAGCCATGATGCGTCAAATTTCAAAACCACAACATCTTCTGTTATTAACTATTAGCGTATACTCTATAAGCCTCAGAAGGCTTTTTTAGGTTTGATTTTCAAAGAGTTGCGCGAGAACCTAACAGCATCCGAGGCCAAACCACCATGCATTCCCGGTGGGCAGAGCGTGTATTCGATCGCTCCGCATTTTAGGACTCGGGCAAAACTAAACGAAATACATCATGTTGAAATACAGTACCAAGACGGCACCGCTGAAGCGGGCCGCAATCATCAACGCGTGGCAGGAATTTGCCGCAGAAGAGAGCTTCGCAGGGATGACCCTGGCGGAGTTTGAAGCAGCCACCCTGCCATCGGTCACCGTGCGTGAGGAGATTGGCCAGGGGCTTGTCAAGATCGCCGGACTAAGGCGGCAGCGCGATGCGCATGATTCCGCGATGCGCGAGCAGCTCAGTCTAGTGGTCAATGCCGTGCGGGGGCACCCGCAGTATGGCGAGGACTGCCCGCTCTACAAAGCGATCGGCTATGTGCCGAAGAGTGAGCGTGCCAGTGGCCTGCACCGAGGTGATGGTGGTAAGCCTGCCGGTGAGCCGGGTGATGCTGCTGCCGGTGAGGCAGAAACGAACCCAGACGCGGCTTGATCAATGCCCTGATAAAGCTGATTCAAGCCAGCGTCCGGATTACTGGAAAACCAAGTCGGCAGCTCGAAGGGGCTGCCGGCTTTTTTCATGGCTGCGTGCCCGTGTGGGGGGCAGCTAGCTCATCATGCCCAGCGCGGAAGGCGATGAAAAGCAGATTCCGAAAAATGCATTGGCGTATTTCGTGTCACGGAGCTGCGGACACAAAATCCGATTAAGCCTCCGCCCTTGGTCGATTTCCCTGTTTCCGGGGAAAAACCATCGTTAATCTGCTTGAGAGATGTTTTTTGATCGTGAACGATCAGAGGACGCACGCATCCGAGTGTGATGGATGAGGAAGTCGTGACCGAGAGCTAGTCGATGGTTTTGTTAGCCATGAATGTTTTCGTCGCCTTCCTTGGTATTTGAAACTTCGCGTTTGGATTTTAGCGGAGGCGGCAGATTGAGGCCAATGCTCCCTACCAGTGATGCTATTTACCATCGTCGTAGTAGCCGCCGTAGCCGCCTGAGGCTCCGTATTCGCCATAACCTTTGTAGCCGTAGTATTTGCTACCGCTGCGCTTCTTCATGCCGTTCAAAACAACTCCTGCGAGGGGTGCTCGTGCGTTTAGAAGGAGCTCTTTAGCTCTCAACACAGCGCCTACAGGGGCCTTGAGAGCACGCACAACCATTACCACACTTTGCGCATGTTTGACCAATATCCGAGTATCACTGACTGGTAAAATTGGTGGAGTATCAATGATGATACGCTCGTAATGCTGACTGAGCGTATGAATGATTTTATCCAGTTCTGTCTCGTGCAGCAGCTCGGATGGGTTGGGTGCTTTTTTCCCGGCGCAAATAACGTGCAGACCTTTCACCCCCGTGGCCTGCACAACCTTTCCTAACTCAACTTGCCCTGCAAGCACGCCGGACATCCCTAGATCTTGATCCAATTTAGGAAACAGTGTATGCACTCGAGGCTTACGTAAATCCAGATCCACTAGGATTGTTTTCTGTTCGTTCAGGGCGAAGGATGCGGCAAGTTCTGAAGCGATCGTGGTTTTGCCTTCTCCTGGCACTGAGCTTGTCACCAGAACCACACGATGTCGTTCAGCTTTTCCGAGCAAGGTGATGGATGCTCGCAGATTGCGAAGAGCTTCGGCCTCTGAGGAGTTTGGCTCAACCTCAAGGACATTTTGCCATCCCTGTTTCAAATCAAATAACTTACTAGTTGGGACTGCAGCGAGACAAGGCTGCCCGCTCGCTTCCTCCAGAGAGCGAACATCATAGATCTTATAATCCACGAGTGAGAACAAAAAGGCAATGGCCACACCGGCGGCAAGTCCAAGACACGAACCGGCGGTTAGATAGAGCACACGCTGTTTTTCACCTGCCTTGGAGACTTTTGCCGCTTCAACCACACGAACTTTGGCCGGGCCCGTTTCATCCGCGACGTTGATTTCCGTCATCCTTTTGGTAATCGTCTGGAACAGTTCCTGCTGGTGACCAATTCTAGCCGTAAGTAGATTACTCCGCGAAGTCAGAGCGATTTGCACCAAGGCTAACCATTCATCCTTGGCCTTGTCACTCTCTTCATTATTCAGTGCAATTTTCTTATCCAGAGCCTCCATGGCCTGTCGGTGCTCCTGCCAATAGTCCTGTTCGGAATCCACCGTAATAGCGCGTTTGATTTCACGGCGGAATCGATCATACATATCACGATAGATCGCCTCTGCTTGAATCATTTTCGGGTGCTTTTCCTTATAACGTTGTCGTAGAGAAATGAGTTCAGCTCGGTTCTCCAAAATCTTTTCGTTCAATTTACGCGCTGCGACATAAACCTGCAGAGACTGCTCAGCGTGATCCAGTAACTCCCTTGCCGCCTCACTTTCCTGTTTGAGAACGGTGTAAGCTACGCTTGCCCCCCCTTTCTTCTCACCCAGCTCTTTTTCTAGATAGACCTTCAACAGAGTATCCGCGATGACCCTCGCACTTTCAGCGTCGGCATGATGGGCTTTCACTTCAATCAATGCCGTATTACGACGACCTTTCACCTCGACCCAACCATTCGCTAAGTTCTCCGCTAGCTTGGTCGAGCTGATCGATGTGGCGGGTAAGAATGCCAACTCTGATTCGCTACGCCAGTATTTTGGTTTGAAAGAAAATTTCGGAGGAATCGCCTTTTCCAAAGCTTGCACTTCTGGACGTGCAGCAGTTGCTTCTAAAATTCCCGGTCCCATTAACTTACTCGCCTCTGTAGCGATAGCTAAGTCTGCAGAGAGCTTCTCACTCTCCAATTCCTCACCCATCAATTGGCGGGTTTTAATATCTACCTCCAACACTGCTACAGCTACGTGCTTGGGAGTCACGATTGATAAATAATACAAAGCCGCAACATAACCTAAACCCATAAAAATCACTAAGAGCCACCACCTTTTGAGAATTTGCCCTAAGGTGCCAATACCAAAACGATTTGGTCCGCTTTCGACAATTTCTTCAGCCTCGTCTGCGAAGGGGTCTATATCTTGTTTCATCTATAAATTTAAAGTTTGTGAGTCATCCTTGCGATCACGTGGTGCAGCTAAATTGATAAGGCGCGAGTAACGCAAGCAGCGTCCTTGAGCTGATGTAGTTTGTGTGATCTCACAGAAGACTGCATCGAATACCATCACTGAGCACATGTATTGAATCTGATCAGCTTGGCTAAAATTTCCGAACCCATTCTAAGTCTCAAGTCAGCCCCTACCATTTACTCTCCCTGATAAATACGACATCCCCAGCCCTGAGGCTGTAGGTTCTAGCCTTACCCTTGATGATTTCGCCATAAGGGATGAGGTAGGATTGTCCATTTCTTCGCACGGTGACCGTTTTTGTGTATGCGATCCGTGAGGGCCCACCAGCTTGGGCGATCGCAGTGACGATATCGAGGCCTCCTTGTTTAGGGAACTCTATGATCCCAGGTTTCTCTACCTGACCTGAAACTGTGATCGTGGATCGGCTTTGAGACAGACGACTAACGGTGATCGTATCGCCGTGTCTCAGGGTGATCCCAGCAGAGCTGGATAAGCTATGTGTGGATGTGCCACCAGACTTACGACGAAGCACGATGCCGTGAGGATTGGCCGTTTCAAGAAGGCCGCCAGCCTGAGCAATCGCTCCGGGAAGACTTAGGGCTCCTTCTTCGGGGTATTCGATGTTACCCGGTTTACCAACATCTCCACCAACAACCACCCACTTCTTCGCGTAGGACATCACGGTGAGATTCACCTTGGCGCTGACGAGGTAGTCTTTCTCATACAGAGCCTTGATCTTGTCCTCTGCCTCCTTGACCGTGAGGCCAACCACCTTGATCGTGCCGATCAATGGAAAGGACACGAAACCGGACTTACCGATCTGCGTTTCTGTCGATAGATCATCCTCCTGATACACCACCATTTTCAAGGAATCGTCCTTTTGCAGGGTGTATTCAGCAGCCTGAGCATTCCCCATGAGGGTGAGAAGCAGGCAACACACGGGCAGCCACAATGAAAGCATTTTCATAGCAAGTGGGGGAAAGGATGGGGAATGAGTGACGCTAAATTCTAACGACTAATATTATTGTTAGGCGCGTTGACTCACGTAATTAGTTGCCGTCTGTGCTGACGCCATCACTGATGGTCGCGGGATTCACGGCATTCGCGCTGAGAACCTGCGCGGCGTTGACCAAGGCTTGGATCTTGGAGCCGGATGAACCAGAAGATGAACCTGTTGCAGCGGCACCACCACCTCCGGCAGCTGCAGCTGGTGCGAAAGCTGATGCATTGGCACTAATGGCTGCGGGAGTCACGGCATCCAAGGTAACAGCGGAATCAACAGAGAAAGACGAAGTGGTGGGCTCTTGACCTGGCTCCGTGACCGTAACTGAAATTGTGCAACCCGCTGGCAGCTGAACTCCCGTGGCGTTGGGTGGAATAGCACCTGTCTGCCCTGGCTGAATGGTCACCGTGGCACCATTAACTGTGTAGGTCACTGGAGCACCACCTTCAGGGACGGCAACACTCATGGAGGCTGTTGCGGCCGGCTGGGCGACTTCCGGGGCCTGAGCTTGAATTGTTTCAATGGTAGTCGCTGTGATCGCGAAGGCCACACAAGCTGTGCTCAGGGCAAATGTTTTAGTCAGGTAATTTTTCATCTCTCGGTGATGTGGTTGGGATGTTTTCTTATGATTGGATGAGGAAAAGAATCGGCTCGAACAACTTAGAAGTAATAAGTGCTAAACAATTCGAGTGCCAAGTTATCAAAATCGCTGCTATCGGTCTCCGAATCGTTGCTACGCCAGATAAAATTCATTCCGAACGTGCACTGATCATTGAATTCATAGTCGGCTCCCATGTTGAATTCATAGTAGTGACTGTCGAGGTCCGCGGCTGAAACAGTGCTAGTGGCGTAGTAAGAGTCACGCTCATATGCGAGCTTCGATTTGAGAGTGAGCCGATCCGTCATATCATGTGTCCCCAGGATAAACAGACCAGTGCCGTAATAACCACTGGAGGCAATACTGTAGGATGCGTTAGAACGACGGTAGAGCATGAGCTGAAACTCAGTTTTACCCGAATACTCGTGACTCAAACCGATCTCATAGGTGAACAAATTATGGTCAGAACCAGCCATAGGGCCAGAGAAGCTGCGGTTTTCATAACCGAGCTTGCCGATCATGGCAGTCTTACCGGTCATCTCATAGTCGAACTTGATACCTACGCCAATCGCTTGGTGATCTGGCTGAGTATCGACCTCTGTTTCACCGTAGGAAACATATGGCCCTAGCGAAATCTTGCCGCTGTATTGATACTGCCAGGTCAACAGCAGATCATAGGCTGTGGTATCGAACAGGCTCGCGGTTTCATAATCCGTCTTGGCATAGCCTAAGGTAGCATCGAGGCGAGTCTTACCGGTTAACTCATGGGTCAGATCAAGCTTTGCCCCGTAGGTCGTTTTGTCGATCTGGCCACTAACAAAACGGTCACTTCCGGAAATCTCGCTGTAGTCAGCGGAAAAATCGATTTCCGTCTTCGGCAAGCGTGTGCCCAGTTCCAAAGCGAAGGAATTATTGACGGAGTTCAGGTTTGAGTTATCCAGATAGGAAATGATGCTTGGTGCGTAGGCAAACGACCATGTGTTCTTGGCATCCTCATCGTTGGCCAACTGCAAGGTTGGAGTGATGGTGATGATGACATCCGAGTCCTCATCGTCTGGTGTGAGGAACATGTTGTCATCCAGGCGCATGCTTCCGCGCACTGCCGCAGTGAACAAACTGCTAAAATCTGAGGAACCCTCTGCAGCCGCTGCGACTTCAGGTGAAACGGAATCTTCGGTCAGATCCATCGGGCCGTCACCTCTCACACTATCGAGACCAGCCCCCACCGGAACAACCGCAGGGTGGTTTACCAAACTCGGATCGGTCTGCGCCCAAACGCCAGGAACGGTCACTGCACCAATTGCGAGCGAATAGAGAAAAGGTCTGGGTGTTAGATTGAAGGGAGATTTCATATTCATTCAGGTTTCACGATTCGCACAAACAAGACGTGCTGCATCTGAGCGCAAACTGTCCAACTCCCCTCTGCCAGTCAACACATTTTGCAACACTAAATCGACACCCCCATGATCAGGGGTATAGGGCTCGTCATGAGATAGACTAACAAGTTCTAACAATACCATTCATTATAAAAAATATTACACTAAAATCACTCAATTTGAATTCTTCAATGTTATCGTCGCGCCCGAGACCTAGCTCTCTCGAGCAAGCTCATCACTCCAGTTATGGATGCAGCAAAGACGCTGTGCTCTCAGGCACTGAATCGTCAGGAAAACATCGATAACATAAGGGATTTCATGTTTTCAAACTTACTAAACCCTCACCTCGTTGTGATTGTATCTGATCCGTTTATGCCAGCCAAGGCTTTGCCTTTATGGAGTCATCACCACGCAATCAGGAGGTCATGTCAAGAACTCGAGTATGAATATTAAGCACCACATTGATGCTGTAATTTAATATTACAAATATATTTAAGAAATGTGTATTTTAGTATAACGCGCCTGAATTTTTCAGCTGCCATCAATTGCCCCGACGGCAGACCTTTCGAAATCAATAAAAACACCGGCTACTTTGTCAGAAAATGCTAACAGAAACAATATTGGTATCGTGCCTACTTGCTTCAACAAGAAATCTACTCGTATCCCCCCCTTCTTCTCCATTGCTTAATCTGTAGTGCCGATACCAGGCAGAGCAAAAGCTTCACTCATTTTCAAGTTGCTACAACATGTCTGAGCATCAGCCAGCGTTATGCCACTATCATTTGCTGCAAGGCTTGCCTTCCTCTCTAGCAGGATTCAAGATCGCCTTTATGGAAGCCACCCGACAGTCGTCTTCACAGGACAAACGCCGAAGTCGCTCATCGCGCGGCCGGCGGACCAAGGGTGGATCTAGAGCTACTTCCGGAACAAACGAGTGGTCTCCCGCTCGGACAGTAGGAGCGATGCTACTCATGGCCTCGCTGATCATCGGACCGCTCTTTGCCGGATCCTACTACGATCACTGGCGCTGGCCACTGATCGTGACGAGCTCACTGGCTGGGCTTTTGCTGGCGCTGGGGCCACGTCCGCGCCAATGGCAAGGTTGGTGTCTGCTTGTGCTTCTGCTGGTGCCGGCACTACAAGGCTTGTGGATGTGGTATAACGCCTGGGGTGAGTTTTCTCATTCGGTCGGCGGCAAGGGCGAAACTCCCTGGTGGCGAATCATGCCGCGCGATCAGCAACCGTTCCCTGAACAACCTGGCAGCGCCGACCAAGCGGAAGCGCTCGATCGCCTGAGTTATATTCTCCCCTGCCTCGCGGTGGTGTGGGGCACTCGCGAGGTGGTGCGAAGCCGACCTCAATGGGTCGGGCGTCTTGCTGCTTGCATTTTCTGGACTGGAGCAGCGGTTGCATTGCTCGGTCTGATCCAGCGTCAGACCGGAGCCGAGGGGATTTTCTGGAACAAAGAACTGACCACTTACGGCAGCACCTTATTTTTTGGAACTTACCGCAGTCCGGGGATTGCCACCAGCTTTCTCAACATCGCGTTGGCGATGGGACTGGCGCTACTGCTTCGACCGACCTCACGTGAATCCACGACCACGGGGATCCAGCGGCATTTCCTCCCCCTGCTACGAACTGGCGGGGTGCTGGTGATATTAGTGGGAGTCATCACCGCGGGCTCTAAGGCAGGGATGGTGCTGGGAGTGCTGACCCTGCTGCTCTGGGCAATCATGAATCGGCGTGCGATCGGTCGTAAATTCCACGACGCCAGCGCCAGCTTCTTCGGCCACCGCCCGCTGGAACGCAATATCACCCTGGCCGTAGTCCTGATCATTGCCGTGCTCAGCTTGCTGAGCTATGCTGGCACGATGTATCAACGCTGGGAGGGGGCGCAAGAAAGTGGATACCCAACTATACAGCCCCGACTCACGGTTAATGCGATTCAACTGGAAATGATGCAGGATCCAACCTGGAGAGCCGCAGGTTTCGGTCCCGGATCCTTCTACCCATTATTTCCCTACTTCGCCGTCGATCACGACATTACCGGGCGCTATGTTTACAGCCACAACGACTACCTACAGACCTTCGTGGAATGGGGCTGGCTGGGCGGCGGGCTGATGGCCTGCTTGATCGCCGCGGCGGTGATATTCCTATGTCGGGAAATTTTTCTGCGCAAAAAACGCCATGGGCGCTCGATGACCGTGATGCTACGCGCTTATTTAATCGCGCTCACCAGCATCCTGATTCACTCCACCGTGGATTTCCCCATGCAGATCGAATCCATCGCCATCACCTTCGCGGTGTTGTTAGGGGTGGGTTGGGCCGCGGCGGATCTGGGCGATGAGGCGGGGCGGAAGATTTAAGTGTTAAGTTTCAAGAGACGGTAGGGAGGATTGCGTGTCCTGCCGTAGCACGAACGAAGGTGGGGCTGGGAAACTCGCTTGATGCGTTTGCCTTCTGTCGTTCCTCCGGAACTTGATGCCTGGTTGGGCGTGATCCGGTGGTTACGCTTTGCTGCACCACCGGCTAGTTTCTGTCGCTCCTCCGGAGCTGAGGGAGGGAAGCATTAAGTGCTAAGTTTCAAATTCCAAGGGACAAAATTCGCCTAATTCGCAAAATTTGCCTAGGGGCTATCTTCGCTGCGCTCCGGTTGCGGTCAAAAAAATAATCACTGACTACTGGATCAGCGCCGCTGGGGCGGCGGGGAGCGGCGGATTGAGGCCAATCTGCCCTACCGAAAAGGAGAGCGGAGGATTGAGGCCAATCCTCCCTACCGAAAGGAGGCGGATTGAGGCCCCTTCTTCGCCATGGCTTCGACAGGGCACGCAATCCGCCCTACCGGTTCTACGCAAGGGCACGCAATCCACCCTACCGAGATGCAAGGACACGTAATCATCCCTACCCGTTTCTATGCAAACAGCTGCTCGACGGGTTTGCCTTTGTGGGCGACTTGGAAGGGGCGGCCGGAGGGTGAGAGGAGGACGGCATCGGTGTCGAGGCCGAGGCGGGTGGCGATGGTGGCGTTGAAGTCCTGGACGCCGACCTTGTCTTTTTTCACTCGGCCGCCTTTCGAGTCGGAGCTGCCGTAAACCATACCGCCTTTGAAGCCTCCGCCTGCGAGTAGGCTGGAGTAGACCGACGGGTGGTGATCGCGACCATTACTGTGCTCGGCGACGATGTTGGGTGAGCGACCGAACTCGGTGGTGAGGGCAACGATGGTGCTTTCCAGCAGACCCTTCGCCTCCAGCTCTACCAACAAGTTGGCGTAAGCGCGATCGAGCACCTGGCAGCGGGCCTCGACGGAGGTGAAGTTATCGTAGTGAGTGTCCCAGCCGCCGAGGTTCACCTCGACAAAGCGGACGCCGTGTTCGACCAGTCGGCGTGCTAATAGGCAGCCTTGGCCGAAGGAATTATTGCCGTAGGCCTCGCGCGACGAGCGGGGTTCGCGGTCGATATCAAAGGCCTTGAGGTCATCGCTGCGCATCAGGCGCACCGCCTCCTTATAAAGTTCATCGTAGGCGCGAGCCTCGGTGTTCTGGTGCTCGGCGTGGAACTGCTTGTTCATCACGTCCGCGAGCTTGAGCCGACGCTCAAAGTCCTCGGCCGATACGGAGCCGGCGCGGACGCTGTCTTTCAGCCCCTCATCGGGTCGGCCCAGGGGAACACCCGCGTATTTCACTCCGAAAAAGCCCGCCGAGGCGTTGGCGGCATTGCCCCCGACGGTGACAAAGCCGGGGATCTCCGGGTTTTTCCGACCGCGCAATTTCATGGTCCACGCCCCCAAGGTAGGGTGCACGATGGTGCCGCGTGGGGTGTAGCTGCGGTGCAGGGCATACTGGCCACGCTCGTGGGCGCCATTGATCGAGGACATCGACCGGATCAGGCAAATCTTGTCCATCACCGCCGCCGTCTTTGGCAGAAACTGGCTGACCTGAATGCCGTCGACATTGGTATTGATCGCCTCCACGGGTCCCTGCACCTCCTTCTTGCCCGGTTTGACATCGAAGGTGTCGATGTGGCTCATGCCACCGGTCATGTTGAGAAAGATCACCGACTCGGCCGGTTTGCGCTCCGCCTTCTTCGACGATTGGGCATAGGCCTGGGTTGCGACGCTGCTGCCGAGCATGGGAGCGAGGCCGACGCCGAGGTAGGTTCGGGCGGCATTGGCCACAAACTGGCGGCGGGTAAGTTCGTCTGATTTTTTGGGCATGATGGTGGATGTGGGATGTTTTGAGTTTTAAATTTTAAGAAACGGTAGGGAGGATTGGCTCAATCCTCCGCTGGGTGGCTCGCTTGATGGGATGGCCTTCTGTCGTTCCTCCGGAACTTGATGCCTGGCTGGGCGTGATCCGGTGGTTACGCTTTGCTGCACCACCGGCTAGTTTCTGTCGCTCCTCCGGAGCTGGGGATTGGTTAGGTTTAGGTTTTAAATTTCAAGAGAGTGGATGTCGGTGAGGTTAAGATGTCTGGATGTCGGGGAGTAGCTTGCGCCGCTGGGGCGGCGGGGGCGGAGGATTGAGGCCAATCCTCCCTACCTAGAAGGCATTCCACCCTCCCTACCTAGAGCTGGCTATGGGATGAAGATGAATTCGCGGGTGTTGACTAGGGCGGAGATGATGTTGCGGTAGCCGGCTTCGCCGCGGGCTTCGACTTCGGCGAGCATGAGCTGCATTTCTGCCTCGCTGGGTGAGCGCGACAGGGTGCCGAAGAAGATCGCGCGGATGCGATCCTGAGGGCTGCCTTGGGAAAGCTTGTGGATGTGGGCGCCATCGTTGGCGACCACGAGTTTCTCGACCTGGCCGTTGAGCATGGAGAGCACCTGGGTGGCATTGGCCTCGCGGGTGGCTGAGTCGAGCAGCAGTCGATCCGACTGGCCGAAAATCTGCAGCACGTGCCCCTTGGGGGCTGGCGAGGCGAGCTCCGAGGCGCGGGCGATGCCTTCGAGGGCGCCGCGGCTGTCTCTGGAGCGCATCATCATGCGGTTCTTGCGCCGACCACTCTCACTGCCTTTGCTAATGCGGTCGAGCAGATCGGCGGCGAAGGTGCGGAGTTTTTTGGGGTCATCGATCGCCAGCACCTGCTGCTGCAGCTCGGCCATGGTCATCTCCCCCACCAGCACCGGTCTGCCGCCGTAGTAAATGCTGTCGGAGCTGCCGCGGGTGGGAAGCTTGTCCGGATTCCCGGCGATCATGGTGACCAGGGAGTCCCAGTATTGCTCGGCGCTCATGCGCTCGATTTTCCGACCGTCAAACAGCGGCTTCTCCCCCATCGCCAGCTCCTGATCCGAAGAGGCAAAGGCGTAGACGCGGGTCAGTAGCAGGGCGTGCTGGAAAGCTTTGAGATCATAGCCGAGCTCGTGCATCAGGCGAACGAGGTAACGGGTCAACTCCGGCGAGGTGGTATTTTCCGGTTTCTGATACTCATCGACCGGCTCGAACAGGCCGACTCCGATGATGCGCTTCCACATGCGATTGGTGATGATGGTGGCAAAGCGCTCGTTGCGCGGATCGGTGACCCAGGAGGCGAAGGTTTCCAAACCATCATCGTCATCGCGGCGGTCCGACATCCGGGTGGACTTGCCAAAGGGAGTGTGCGCGCCAACCCACTCGCCGGGGCTGCCATCGCGGTATTGGTAATCGCCGGGCAGTTTGATCCGACCCGTGCCAGCTCCGGTGAGACTGGCGTAGTAGACTTCATCGCCGAGGAAACGCACCATCTTCCCGAGCGGTGTGCGCTCGGTTTTCGCGTCGCGGATTTCCCGCCACAGCGTGTCCCAGACACCCTTGCGCATCTCGGATTGACCATTGGTGAAGGCGGCGAGACGGAAAAAGTCCATCCGTTCCCAGTCGTTGAACGGATCGTCGTGGCACTGGGCACACTCCATGCGGGTGCCGAGGAAGAGACGCATGGTATTCGACATGTTATCGAGCTCCATCCCCTTGTCGCGGATGTAGTATCCGACCGCGCCGTTCTTCCACATTGCGCCCTGAGCGGAGAGCAGCTCGCGGGTCATGGCATCGTAGGGTTGATTCTCCGCCACGGAATTGCGCACCCAGGCCATGTAGGGTGCAGCGGTTCGGCCATTTTCAAAATGATCCCGCACCCGCAGCATATCGATCAGCCAGTTCCCCATGTGGCTCTCGTAGCCCTTCGAGTTCATCAGGTAGCGCACGAGGAGGACGCGTTTGTTGGGGTCGTCTGACTCGAGAAATACACGCGCCTCCTCGACCGTGGGGATGCGACCGACGGCCAATAGAAAGCTGCGACGCAGAAAGACGGAATCGCTGGCGTCCTCGGGCACACTGACTCCCTCGCGCTTGTAGATTTTTGCCACCAAGGCATCGATCTGCCGAGCGGCTTCTTGCAGCTGGGACTCGGTGATTTTTTCCTTCTCCTCACCATCGGTGGGAGCAGCGTGCAGCAGGCTGGCGCAGGCGAGGACAGGCGCTAAGACGCTGGCGGTGAGTAATCGGCGTGTTTTCTCGATTGGTGAAGTATGTAGAGGGTATCCCATGAGTAAGGGACAAGATGCCACTAATCGGATGCCAGATCAATGGGATTTCTGGCTGCTGACACAGGGGGATTTTTTGGGTAGCTCGGGGGTGGCGGGCTGGGTGAAGCGCTCGAGGACGAAGGGTGCAAACCCTTCCATGAGAAGGTATGTCAAAAGCAAAGTTGAAAATTCATTTTCACTATAGCCTAACAGTTACTTTTTTTAGAGGGC
>NZ_JAFBGL010000015.1 GCF_016811075.1 Oceaniferula flava | reverse complement strand
TGATGTTTGATACTATTGTTCATAAGGTGGTAGCATTCTACAGAAACCGTTGGCTCGGCCTCGACTACCTTCTCATTCAATCTTCGCTACGGGAGGGAGGGTTAGGCGGGGTTGGCGGCTAGCCAGGCTTTGAGTGCGGCTTCTTCGGCAGCCATGGGGATGGAGACTTTTTCCTCGTCGGCCAGGCAGGCGAGGCGTTCGGGGACGTCGATGGCATCGGCGCCGAGCTCTTCGTGCATGGTTTCCGGGAACTTCGCCGGGTGCGCGGTTTCGAGGATCACGGTGGTATCGTCGGGATGCTGAGTGAGCCAGGCTTCCGCGGCGAGGTAGCCGACCGCGCCATGGGGATCGATGACGTAGCCGAAGCGATCCTTCACCTCGTGGATGGCGGCGCGGGTTTGGCGATCGTCGAAGGCGTAGCCGCTGATGGCGGCAGCCATGCTTTTCCAATCGTCACCAAAGATCTCGACCATCCGGGCGAAATTGCTCGGGGCGCCGACGTCCATGGCATTGGAGATGGTGGCGACCGATGCCCGCGGCTCATAGCTGGAGCTACTGAGATACTGCGGCACGACATCGTTGGCATTGGTGGCCGCGACGATGTGACCGACCTGGAGACCCATGCGGGTGGCGAGCAGGAGGGCGGTGAGGTTGCCAAAGTTGCCACTCGGGATGACAAATACGGGAGGCTTATCAAACTGGCGGGCGGCCTCGAAGTAATAGAGCATCTGCGGGATGAGGCGCGAGATGTTGATCGAGTTCGCCGAGGTGAGGTTGCAAGCCTTGGCGGTTTCCTTATCGAGGAAGGCGGACTTCACCATGCGCTGGCAATCATCAAAACTGCCATCGATTTCCAAGGCGGTGATGTTGCCACCGAGGGCGGTGAGTTGTTTTTCCTGCAAGCCGCTGACCTTGCCGGAAGGATAGAGGATGATCACGCGGGTGCCGGGGACGTTGTGAAAGGCGTGGGCGACCGCGCCGCCGGTATCGCCGGAGGTGGCGACCAGCACGGTGAGTGGCTGGTCCGAGTCCTTGTTCAGCCAGGCCATGACACGAGCCATGAAGCGGGCGCCAAAATCTTTGAAAGCGAGGGTGGGCCCGTGGAACAGCTCGAGCACATGGTGCTGCTCGTCCAGCTTCACGACTGGGGCGGGGAAATTGAGCGCATCGCAGACGATCGCACGCAGGTCGTCCTCCGGCATCACGCCCTGGAGCAGGGTGGACACCACACGGCAGGCCATCTCCTGGAAATCGAGCGTTTTCCAGGTCGCCCAGAAGTCGTCGCCGAGCTGGGGAATAGTTTCCGGCATGTAGAGGCCGTTGTCCGCTGGCAGGGAGCGAAGCACCGCCTCGCCGAAATCGACCAGGCTGTCAGGGCTGTTCGTGCTGTATAAGCGCATGGCGGGATGCTGGTCGGCCACGGGAAATTGCGCAAGTGTGATTGGTGTCAATGTGGGTGGGGAGTCTGGGAGCTCGCTTGTTGGGATGGCCTTCTGTCGTTCCTCCGGAACTTGATGCCTGGCTGGGCGTGATCCGGTGGTTACGCTTTGCTGCACCACCGGCTAGTTTCTTCCGCTCCTCCGGAGCTGGGGGCGGGAAGCATTAAGTGCTAAGTTTCAAATTCCAAGGGACGAAATTCGCCCAATTCGCAAAATTTGCCTAGGGGCTATCTCCGCTGCGCTCCGGTTGCGGTCAAAAAAAGAAACCACTGACTACTGACTACTGACTACTGACTACTGAATCAGCGCCGCTGGGGCGGCGGAGAGCGGAGGATTGAGGCCAATTCTCCCTACCGAAAAAAGCGGATGATGGAGGCCCCTTCTTCGCCATGGCTTCGACAGGGCACGCAATCCGCCCTACCGAGATGCAAGGGCAGGCAATCCGCCCTGCCTGGGTGCATGCCATCCGCGCTACCTGGTTGCACAAAAAAGCGGCGCCGGAGGGTATCCGGGGCCGCTTGGGAAAGAGATGTTGTGGGGATCGTGCTTAGAACGGGATATCGTCGCCGTCGTCGAAGTTGCCACCTTGGGCAGGTGATCCACCTTGGGGGGCGGACTGCTGGGGAGACTGGCCATCACCTTGATAGCGATTGCCGCCACCCTGGTTGGGATTGCCTTGGTTGCCACCACCACCGCCGCCTCCAGGGGAGCCGAGCAGCTGGATGTTTTCACCAACGACTTTGAGTTTACTGCGTTTCTTGCCGGTTTCCTTATCGTCCCAGGTGTCCAGTTGCAGCCGACCCTCGACAAAGAGAGGTTTGCCTTTTCCGGAATACTGATGGGCGATCTCCGCGGTGCGACCCCAGAGAGTGATGTCAACAAAAGTGGTCTCTTCGATTCTCTCACCATTCTCGCCATTGCGGACACGACTCATGGCGAGTCCGATGTCGGCGACGGCGGTGCCTTTCGGTGTGTAGCGAAGTTCAATATCACGGGTGACATTGCCCATGAGCGTTACTTTGTTAAAACTAGCCATATCTCTGATTCTAATGGAATTCCTGCGGGTCCTGCAAACACAGAATGTGTGATGCAGGCGATTTCTCGCAGGGCATGCGGCGTGAAAGGGCTCAAAAAGCCCTTCGACGGGCTAACTAGGCGAGGCGCTGGTAGTGCTGCAGGTGAACGGTGTCGTTCAGGCTGAGTGCACCTTGGATCTTCTCGATAGCTGAGGCGTCAGCTTCGAAGATGTAGTTCACGTAGTGGCCGCCTTCGAGGTGGCGTGCGTTGTAGGCGAACTTCTTACGGCCGAGCTGTTGGATCTCGTCCATCTTGGCTCCGCCGGCTTCCATTTCCTTGGCCACGGAGGACACAAGGTCGTTAATGCTGTCTTCCTGGCCTTTGGAATTGAGGACAATCAGGCCTTCGTATTTTCTGCTCATTACTGTGCTGGTTATTGGTTAAAAGTAGTTAAAAAATGCTTTGGTTTCCAAGTGATTACAGCACCGCACGACGGGCTGTATCTCAGGGTTCTTTCCTCGTGTTAAACGAATTGGCCGCAGCCTCAACCCCGTTGGAAAGCGCAAACTGAACAGCTTCTGCGGCACTTGCAAGCGTGTTTTCCAATTCATTGCGTTCACCGGTGGAAAATTTCCCCAGAACGTGCCCCACCATGCCACCGGGCTTCGCGCCACCGATGCCAAGTTTCAGCCGCGGAAAGCGATCGCTGCCGAGATGACTGATGATCGACTTGATCCCGTTGTGCCCTCCGGCGGATCCAGCCATGCGGAAACGCAGCGAGCCGAAGGGTAAGGCGACGTCATCGTAGACCACCAGCACCTGCTCGGGCTCCCACTTGTAGAAGCGCAGGGCCGCGCCCACCGACTGGCCGCTCTCGTTCATGAAGGTCTGAGGTTTCAACAGCACCGCCCCCTGCCCTGCCACCTTCGCGACATGGGCTCGCCAGCGGAGGTGATTAGTCATCTCCGCACCGCAGCCCGATGCCAGACGATCGAGCACCAGAAAGCCGATGTTGTGGCGGGTGTCTTCGTATTTCCTCCCGGGATTCCCCAGGCCGACGATGAGTTTGATGGCGGACATGTCTGCAGTATGAAAACAAAACAGCCCGAAGCCAAGGCTCCGGGCTGGAAGATAAAATAGTTGAATCAGCCGAGGCCTACTCGTCAGCCGACTTTTCGTTGGTGACTTCTGGCTCAGTTGGAGCATCACCGTCTTCGGCATCAGCGCTCTTGGCTTCGCGGGTCTTAGCCACGATGGCAACGACGACGTCGTCAGCCAGTGTGGAGCTGACACCTTCAGGAAGGTTCATGTCACCGATGTGCAGGATATCGCCGATGGCCATGTCGGAAACGTCCGAGCTGAGGCTTTCAGGCAGATCGTTTGGCAGACAGCGGACTTCCAAGCTGTGAAGCATGTGCTCGAGGATACCACCGGCTTTGACACCAGCAGGCTCACCTTCAAGCTCAAGCGGAAGGTTGGCAGTGATCTCGGTCTTGTCATCCACGGCGAGGAAATCAACGTGGAGGATCTCATTGGTGAGAGCATTGTGCTGAACGTCCTGAAGGAAGGCGAGCTGAGTCTTGCCGCCCTCGATGTCGAGGTTGACGAGAATACTGTCGGACGCTGCATTGGCGAGCATGTCGCGCAGGGTCTTGGCGTCGATCTTGACGTTCTTGTTTTCTGTACCCCCGCCGTAGACGACGGAAGGAACGAAGCCTTCGCGGCGCATTTGCTTAAGCACACCGGAACCGGTGCGAGCGCGCTCGTCGGCTTTCAAAGTTTGTGGTTTGGCCATTTTTTAAATAGGTTAAATGAATTGATTAAGTGAGTGGAGCAGTCCGTAAAATCGCCGGCGGTGGGTAGTAAGTGAGTATGCTAGCGTTCTTGCGGGGGCGGGTCTTTACCAGTTTAGGCGTCAATGTCAAAGAGAGAAGTCACAGATTTTCCATCGTGGATGCGGCTAATCGCATCGCCCAGTAATCCGGCCACCGAGACGGTGGTGACTTTTTCCCCGTAGGCCTGTGGCACGGAGTCCGAGGTGATCAGCTCCTTGATGGCCGATTCGGCAATGCGCTTGCGGCCCATTTCACCGAGCACCCCGTGGGAAACGCCGGCGTAGATGCTCTTGGCGCCATTTTCCTGCAGGATTTTGGCGGCGGCGCAGAGGGTGCCAGCGGTCTCGGTCATGTCGTCCACCAGCAGCACATTGCGGCCTTCGACGTTACCGATGACATTCATCGCCTCCACCTTGGTCGCGCTGACGCGGTGCTTGGCAACGATGGCGAGTTCGGCACCGAGTTTATCGGCATACGAGCGGGCCATCTTCACCCCACCGACGTCGGGCGAGACCACGGTGAGATTGCTGGCATCCTCGCCATGCTGATCGCGCAAGTGTTTGATGAAAACCGGCTTGGCGTAGAGGTGATCGACTGGAATATCGAAGAAGCCCTGAATCTGGGCAGCGTGCAGGTCCATGGTGAGGACGCGGTCGACACCCGCGGCGGAAATCAGATTGGCCACCAGCTTCGCGGTGATCGGCACCCGGGGTTTATCCTTCCGGTCCTGGCGGGCGTAGCCGAAGAAGGGAATCACCGCGGTGATCCGCCCCGCACTGGCACGCTTCGCAGCGTCCACCATGATGAGCATTTCCATCAAATTATGATTCACCGCCGGGCAGGTTGGCTGAATCAGGTAGACATCCTCGCCGCGGATGTTCTCGTTGATCTGAACAAATGTCTCGCCGTCCGGGAAGGAATCGACATTGACGTTAGCAAGTTCTTGTCCCAGGTGGGCGGCGATCTTCTCCGCGAGGGAGCGATGGGCCTTTCCGCTGAATAATTTCATAATGTAGCTCGAGGTGCAGGTGTGCTCGCCGGATTGTGCTGGATGTTCAGGCGATGACAATCCCAAAGGGAGGAAAAGAATGAGGCTGGCGTGTTATGGCATCGCCACGGCCTTCCGTTCGTCCCGATCGATCATGCCCGGCATCAGCTGCGTGATGAACTCGCTGAGGTGCTGCTCACAATCTTCCACCGAAAAACCGACAAAACCCTCACGCGTCAGACCTTGGTCGACGTAAGCCTGAGTCACCGTTGTGGAAAAAGTAACGTAGGCCCACTTCTGATCGTAGCCGCCGAACAAGCGCCCTTTGATATCCGCCATGCTACGCTGGTAGTGGCTGGAGGTGATTTCCTTGAAGCCGACAAAGGTGTAATACTGCAGCTGCATGTCATAAAAGACCTCGCCATTCTCCAGCTTAACCACCTTGTTGGTCTTGGGATCGATCCGGGCTTTTTGACACACGATTTCCTTCACCGGCATATCACCACCGTCGGGGAGAGCATTGGGGATGACCAGTTGACGCTCTCTGACAAAATTCCACCCCTGGGCTTTCAAACAGCGCTCCGGGCGGTGGATGCTGTTGTTAACGTCCTTGCCGGAAAATACGATCGACGCCTGGATCGGCGGAGTGAATCGGGAATAGGGAGCCGTGTACTGCCAGCGCTCGAACTCCGTGTCCTTCGCCAGAATGGCCAGTTCCTTGCCAGTCACCTCCACCTGCTGCCCCACCATGGAGCCCACCTCGGAAGGAAGATGACGGGACAGACGAGTCGGCCTGATCTCACTGGACTTCGGCAGCAGCCAGATGCAGGAAAAGCCGACCACCAAGATCGCCACCAGCAGCCAGGCACGTTTTGTATTCGTTTCCATCATAGATTCGTCGATCGTTTAAGCTTTGATCTGGCGCACCACCACCTTTTTCCGGTTCTCGCGCCGATTGATCAATCGGTCGATCAGCATCAGCCCAGTCAGTGCGATCGGGAAGAAAAACAACAGGCCTGCCCAATCGTGGTAGACCCCTGCGGCGAAGTCGCTAAAGCCAAACTCAGCCAGCACAATGATGGTGAAGATCCGGAAAAAGTTCGCCAGCACCGCCAGTGGCAGCGCACAGGCGAACAGGAAAACGCCCTTCCAGATTTTGTTCTGGGTGAAGTAAGAGTAGATCGCGGCAATCATCATCAGGGCGATCAGCGATCGGATCCCGCTGCAGCCCTCGGCGATGTCCAGCGAGTTCCAGTCATCCACGGCGGACGTGATGGTATTTCCAGAATGGACCAGCTTCATCCCCAGCAGAGTGCCCACCTCGTAGCAGGCCTTGGTGACGATCAGCTGCAGAATATTGGTCGCCTGCTGCAAGCCGGGCATCGGCACCGCAAAATACCAGAAAAAGGCAGGGAAAAGCACATGCTTGGAAACGCGCAGACCGTAGAGAAAGTGAAACGCCCCAAAGATCAGAAACGGCAGCGCAAACATCGCCAGTCGAGGCTGAATGGTCCGCACCGAAGCGATGTAAACCAGCAAGCCGAACAGCACCACCGCCAGCCCCAAGTTACTTGGCCGCACCTTTTCCAGACTCATTTGTCGCCAAGCCATGCCCATGAAAATCACAAATAGCACCGGCACTGCCCAGCCGTGTTCGAACTCCGTTTCCGCATTCCACGCCCCGGTCAGCCAGCCAGCCACCGAAGGTTTGCCGTAAGTGGGAAAGGCTGGAACCAATGCATAGAATACAATGGTTAGCAGCGCCATCGCGGCCAGCGGCAGCCAGACCGTCCACGGGTTCGCAGGCTGCTGCGCCTTCAGTTGAGTATTCGTTTGAGAATCCATAGCTCGTGATATTGGGGTGATTGACGAGGCCTCCGGCTAGCGCGACGGAACCGCCTCTTGCTCGGCAGGGTCCACACTAATCCCAGCATTTTCCAAGAATTCAATATTTTCCCGAATCTGATTCTTCAACCCACGGAAACTGACCTTCTTTTCATCATCAAGTAAATCATCAGCGAGAAGCAAGTAACCTAGGCCCTTCTCGGGTTTCCGCTTTAACCATAAATACCGTCCACGGAGGTAGTAATGATTCGCCAAATTCCACTTGGACTTGATCCAGTAGTCAGCGCGCTCTCCATATTTGAAGGCTGCCAGAAAGTGCTGTTCGGCTTCATCAAAACGATAGAGCCTATCCAAAGCCAAACCGGCATTAACGTGCAAGGAAGGCTCCCAAGGATATTTCTCCGATGCTGATTGATAGGCGTCGGCAGCCTGAGCCAACTGAGCGCGCTGAAGCTCCTCATCTTCAGCCACCATCGCCTTGGCCCAATGCAGCTCTCCCTTGCGTCTGAGGTTTTTAAAATCAGCACGCCATTCGGTTAGCTTGGTCACCTTAGCCAACCTCGTATCCAGCATCTGCCTCTTAATCTCTGGAGTACTCCGTTGATAGGCGACTTGCTCGAATCGATCCAAAAATGTTGGCGCACCCATCACCGCTGCATAAACAAGGAAGCCCGCCAAGCTCATGGCCAGAAGAGAAAAGCCTGCCAGACCAGCCAAGGATCGATGACGAGCTACAGTGCTGCTTCGGTAAATCGCAAATGACAGCACCAGCACAAATGTCAGAGTATTCGCCAGCACGTGGGCAGGGAAGGAAAAGAAACACTGCACCAGAAACGCAGCACAAGCGGCCATCCCCGCCAAGTTATAAGCTACCGTATCGGATAGATCGCGCTCTGTAAGTAAAGTTCGCCAAGACAGAGCTATTGCAGCCAATAATGTCACAAACACAAAGAGCCCACCAATGGGCCCATAATCCGTCATTGATTGAAGATACTCATTATGCACGTAGTTCGGTATCGGAGCCTTTCCCCAGATATCGTCCAGCCAATATTGATGAGACATCCACTCGTAGGACCTTGCCCCCGCGCCTATCAGAGGCCCATTGACGATCTGGTCCACCGCCATGATTGAGTTATTCTTCCGACCGTTGTCATGCAGAAAGCCAGCGCCATCAGCATAGCCTCGTCGGACAGCGAAATTACTAGCGGCAGCGACCAAAGCACCCACAAGTATGCAAGCGCCTAACAGCACAGCCGCCACCACTTTCCAGCGTCCCTTACTTTTCTTCACCGTGATCAGAAAAACGACTGCAAGCATGTAACTAAAGCAACCAGCGCCCAAGGCGACCAATCCCCCTCGTGATTTCGTCCAAATCAGACCTGCCACTGCGGCGGCAATGAGCACCACCACGCACACTCGAAATACTTTTCCGTGCTTGCCATGAAACACAAAACCTAACATCCCACAGGCAATCATCGCCAAGTAGTTGGCCAGGTAGTTGTAATGTCCGTAGAGTCCAGAAATGGAGATACTTGCCTGGCTACTCCTATGTCTTAGCAAGCCCCACTGCATGTTTCCTGAATACTGGTAATAAGCGGCCGCCATGTGAGCTGCAACCATGACAATGGCTAACAAAACCCACGGGTATTTCGTGTTCGTGGCCCATACATTTCTAGCCAGCAACCAGCACGAGATCCCCATCGCGATAATGCCAGCATCTACATTCCCGTAATAAGCGACGGGGGAAAAGAGCGCCCGCATAATAAAATACAGCGCACCGAGACACAACCAAGCATCAAAGTATCCAAATACTATGCTCCGTCTCTTCCAGACCAGAGCAACGAGGACGATCAACGCCAGCCCCATCATGAGCTGTGCTGGAACCATCATTTCCAGACGATCCCAAGTGGCAAATACCAGAGCTAAGGCGTAAGCAGTAAAAAACGGCAGTAAGACAAGCCATTGCCATAGCTTCCCCACACGTCCGCCTGCTTCACCCGAGGCTACTCGGCCTTCTTGTAAGTGTGTCTCCATCTTGTTTAGTTCACAGCCTCGTCATCCCAGCTGTGCTTTACAGGATGTGCGCTCCAGGCGCCGCCATCCTTCAGCTCTTTCAGTCGATCCGAAAACTCGCTGTAGTGATCATTGCAGTGCAGCGGATCTTGGACACCGATGACACGGAAGCCCAGATGGTGCGCAACGGTGGGTGCCCACAGCTCGAGATAGCAGCCAACTCTGTCATCGACCTGAGTGGCTAGCTCAAAAGCTTCCCGCGTCCAATATTGACCAAAACCGTATGCGCTAAGAACGACATCTTTATCTTCGCGCACTGAAAAGCCTACGATTTGCTCATAAAAAGATGGTTTTTCCGCGTGGTAAAGAAAGTGGGCGTGACCCGTGTCGTTCACACGGCACAGGCCGTGCATCAAAACATCCGCCTGAGCCTGGTGACGTGTGGACTCCAGCAGGCTGAAGTAATCCGGCCTCAGCGGCACATGATCGAATTCGGTGAAAAAAATACGGTCATACGATTGATCGCCGAGGCTCTGCATCGCGGCGCGGTAAACCGATGTGTAGCTCTGACATTCACGCTGATGATCGCGCGTACGCAACGCCTCGTCATCGACAAAAACTTTTTCAGGCCAATCGATCGCATTGAAGTTTTCTCGAGAACCACCGTATGCCAGCACGATGCTCACGTCCGGGAGTAAACTCTGCCAGTAACGGCACATCCTTGCCACTTTCTCAGGTGGCTGATGGGTTAGAATAATACTACAAACTCTCACGAATATTGGGGTAGTCAGGTTCTTCTGCCGTGGTGAATCCTATTCTCAGCTTCCAGTAGCGTAATTTCTTCTCCGGAAGGAAAACCGGAACCAAGGGCTTTCTGCCTCGATAGCCGAGGACAATCGCTCTTGTGCCAAAAGCCAGTACAAAGGCCCGCCCCAACACCTCGCCAGTTTTCACATCGACGATTTCTGGGGCGATGCGCGAACTAATCGCCCATCCTAAATGACTGATCCACTTTTTCACAATAATGAGAAATGCTTTACTTGGACCCCTTGGCAAACAGCACCGCCGGCACCGTCTGCAGTAGAATCTTGATATCCAGCCACAGCGACCAGTTATCGATATAATCGAGATCCAGTTTCACCCAGCTATCAAAGTCGGTGATCGTATTCCGCCCACTAACTTGCCAGATGCATGTGATGCCCGGGCGCACACTGAGCTTGCGACGATGTTCAGATTTCTCAATTTCCGGCAGCTCGTAAACAGCCATGGGCCGAGGCCCCACCAAGCTCATATCGCCGACCAGTACATTGAGCAGCTGAGGCAATTCATCGATGCTGTATTTCCGGATAAAACGGCCGAAGGGAAAAATGCGAGGATCGTGATCGAGCTTAAACACTGGGCCAGACATCTCATTGCCCGATTGTTTTTTAAGCTCTTCCAGCTTTTTATCGGCATCCATGATCATGGATCGGAATTTCCACATCATGAAAGGTTTGCCATATCGACCAGCACGCTCCTGCCGATAGAAAACCGGCCCGGGGCTTTGCACCTTGATTCCAATGTAAGCTAACAGCCAGAATGGAGATGTAACTAGGATCAGTAAAAAGGCGCCAACACGATCGATTAGCGATTTCGCCAGCACAGCCCATGAGAGTGCTGGGGTGGACCGCAGCACGAGCATCGACTGGCCGTTGATTGAATCGAAGGTAGGCTGGGCAATTCTAGCGCGGACGAAATCCGCAGCAACCCAGGCTTCCACCCCTTGAATTTCACAAGCTTCAATGGCTCTCGTCACCTTGTCGAACGCAACATCACGGACGAGGAAAATTGCTCGTTCTACATGGTTATCCTCTAGGATAGCGACCACGTCTTCGATGTTGTGAGTCATCAGGTCCACCTTCTCCACAATCTTCATGCGCTGAAGCGAGTGCTCCGGCAAAGAGTCCACCCACTCTGTGATATTCGCTGTGTTCCCCACGAGCATGACCGAGGTTCTCCGGGCGGAATCAGAGCCCTTGCTCTTGTAATACCATTGCAGAGCCAGCTCCCTCAGAAGCAGACCGAGGATGCTGCTGACGATAAATAAGACCACGAACGGACGGTGTGGAGGAGGGCTCTTCATCAACAAGCCAAGAATTACCACACAGGCTACCACCACACCCACCGCCTGGATAACGGGCATCACGACCTTCAATACACGGCGGCGATACTGATCCCGGTAGAAGCCGAACATTTCCAACACCAAAGGCGCAAATGGCGCAATACCCCAAGCAATCGGTGGAATGATATAGACGTCTTTGTAATATGTTAAATTAAGTTTGAACCACCCCAGTTGATCAATCAGCGGTGCGATAACATTCCATGCCAGCATCGCGGCCATGGCTGAGCACAGGATAACAATCACATCCAGAATCTGGAGGAATTGGATCGAGAATGCTTCTTTCTTTGATGTTTCCATTGATGAAATATTGCTATGTAGAATCCACTGGGCAGGGTCCACTAGGGGCCGCTGCTTGGGGCTTAGCGGACGCTCAGTAAAGATTGCACAGATTCAACTGCCCGCTCGGTTTGTTTTGCAGGGGAATAGAATTGCGACAAGCGTTCAATTTCTGACTGAGGGATCTCTCTGCAACCCTCTTTGGCAGCGCGGTCGATAGCTTCGACAAAGGACTTGGGATCCATCGGGTCGAAAGCATGGCCAGTTACGCCATCGATACACAGATCCGTGGTCGCTCCATTATAGACGGAGAACAGCTGAGGCAGCCCACAGACAAGCACTTCCAGCGTAGCCAAGGGCCAATTATCATCCAAGGTCGGTAAAATGGCCCAATCTGATGCCACCAGATAGCGAGGCAGCTCTTTCGGGTCGAGAAATCCAGGCATGATGACCGTGTAATTCTTCCGCTCTGCAGCCCATTTTTTGGTCTCCTCTTCCAACTCTCCTGAACCCAGTAGAATGATGGTGCATTCCTGATCGGGTTCCCAATTGGAAAATGCATCCATCAGCTGCTTGATGCCCTTTCTTGGCGAAAGGCTCCCGTTAAAGACAAATGTCAGCCCTTTGGCTCCGATTGCCGCACGGATTTGTTCCCGTTCAGCACGTAATTTCTGTCCCTCGCTCAGCCACCAGGTGGTATCCACACCCGTCATTCCTTCTTGGATGCTTTCCGGTTTTCCTCCGTAGCTCTCAATCAGGGCTCTTGACTCCGGACCATTGGTCCAAAACCCATCGATCGCCTTCACCAAAAGCGGGCGGAGGATTTTACGCATTCGGGTGGTTTTCCCCTCCGTGTGCATGGTTCCCTCGGACCAGACGAGCAGCTTCTTGCCGTAGAGCTTGCAGTATAAAATCGACCAGATCGTTTTTAACCCGAACTCACAGGACACCACCACATCAGGGTCATGCTTTTTCAGCAGCGAAAAACACTTCGTGGAGAAATGGAAAGGACGCTCCTCAGCGTAGCCAACGTCATCCCTCTTGCGTTTGAGATTCAATGATGCCCCGTTCAGAACCACATACTCAAAGCCCAGATCCGGGTCGTCCAGCTTCCAGTTGCGTCCCTTTTCTGTGACGCAATCCACGGCCAGCAGGAACTTAAACTTCTCCCCCAGGCCCTTGAAAAATGGCATCCTATACGGAGGAATCATATTGGTAATCAGCACCACACTGGTTTTCTGATTTTCGGAACTAGAGCTCATATTCGTGATCGTTCGATGGGGATTTTGAAGGGTGAATATCTACAGCTTACTTAGCGTCCAGGTAATCAAAGAACTCCAGGTGTTCTTTGAAAATCTCATTGAGCTTCGCGATGGTGGGCTGATCCAGCTTCTCTTTGTAATCTCCGGGTTGGCCTTTCCGAATGTGCTTACTCGGATCCTCTTTAACCGGCTTCATCGCTTCGTGCCTACGGATGATCTCATCCCGCAGTGAAGGATCAATTTCGCCACAACAAAATGCCACGAGATCGTCGAGCCACTGAGGGAAATCCGTAACCATTTGCTCATACTTGCACAGGTGCACCTGGTAGTTCCCCTGCAGCAAATGTTCTTTGTAACGATCGAACTCGCGCAGCACCTCAGGAGCGTAATCGAGGACATGCTCCTCGATCGACTTGTTCTGCGTCTTATCCCGATCACGGATAAAGGCCTCCCGTTTTCCCGCAGGAGTCAGTGGCAATCCGTGGCTCTTCCCCTTCGAGAAATAAGCGGAAACAGCCATGTCACGAGGATCTCGCACCACCAGCACCACCTTGTATTTTTCCAGCTCCTGAATCCCCTCAATCATTCCTCCGAACGGGCCATAGAGATAGCCCTGGGGTTTGAAGACTTGAGAATACCCAGCCACTTGTTCGGCTGTCAGATGGTCAAAAAACGGCAACTCGGAATGAAAGGCATAATCGTGCATGGACGCATGCAGCAGCCCCTTGGATTCTGCCAGGCTGGCCATCACGGATTTCACATACTGTGTCGCCGCCTTGTTCACCGAGAAATGCATCCAACTCGGTTCTGAACTTGTCGCTGGGTCCTTTCCCTCCACCAAGCTGATCTCCACCGGGAATCTTTTTTTGAGTAAAAACGCGATCACCGGTGGTCCCAGCACGGGTAGATTAGCGAGCAGCGTTTTCGCGCGTTCTTTGTTTTTTCGTGATAGACTCATGATTATTTCTTATCGTAAAGTATGGGACAACAAACCGTATCCTCTCCCTACATTGCCTTAGCAATGACAAATTGGTTCCGAGACACCGTGCTCTCGTAATGTCTTAAGCCCGTGACACACTAAAGGTTAACAAAACTAACGTGTTGGAACAGCCCTCTCAAGTTCACTCGCATAGTCCTGATTAGCCTCAGATACTGCTGTCTCCAATTGCTGATCCTTCAAGCACAGGTAGCAGCCCATGGCCAAAGCAAACATAAGTGCCCATAGCAAATTAATTGGGAACACGAACATCGTTTGCCCGTGACCTATTGCAGTCGCAAAACAAGCAAGTGCCAAAGCAACGTAAATGCGGAATTGATTGCGTAATGGCCCTTTGGGCAAAGATGCATTTAATCGTAAAAATTTACGTGTAACAAACGCCCCCAACACCGCCATAACGCACATTGGAACATAGCCGAAACGCACAAGTAAGTTCCCGATCATCTCATGGACGGGGTGAGGTAGACTGGTTACTTCTTTTTCTGCAATCTTAAAGCCAAATGGCGTCCAAATATCTGAATCGGATACCACCTGGCGCATACTCTCAAGACGCCCATTGAAGGTGCCCAAGGTTGTTGCCTGAATCGTTGTATCACTTGTGTTAACATCTCGTGAGGCCTTCTCAATTCTATGCATCACGGCGTTATCGATCAAATACCCTGCGCTCAGGTAAAATAAAGCAGCCGCAACCACAGTCGAGACCCCGGCAACATAAATAATAAATTTCTTCATATGCAGGAGCGCAACTAAGCCTAAAAATATCACTCCTACCACCCAGCCAGTACGACCAAAGGTATAATACGCTGCTACCATAAACCCGTAAGCTAAAGGTAGAGACAGAAGAAGACCTTTTCTAAAGACTGCAAATTTACCATCAATTGTGTAAGGAACTAAGAGGTAACCAGCAATCAATGACATCATAATCGAGAGGCTAGAGGGGCCCGACAACGTAGAAATAGCACCTGGACGAACATCATAGAGCTGCCTGATCTCCTGAGAATATCCAGCTAGCAGATAATCCATAGTTATGTCCACATAACCATAATTCCCCTCGTAAATAGCTAGGGCCATGACTGGCACGTAAGAAACGACGAAGACAACCACACATTGTTTAATGAAAGTTGAATCCCTCATTAAACGGGGCACCGATACTAAGAGAAATGGATAGATAAAATAGTTCAACACATTTCCTAGGCTTCGAAGTCCAGATGCCGAAAGCGCTGGAACCAAACTCAAAACTGTCCAAATCACGCAGCATATGAAGATTTTTATTTCAAATTTAGTTTCCTTGTTAATACCACGTCGCCCCCAACTCAAAACAGTACTGAGGGTAATACCGCCAACAAGAAGTGGCGCAAAAACCAGAACAGAAGCAATATCAATTTGTGACACACTTTGCTCTAGAGTCGTGAATCTCTTCAACATATCCAGATAGCCAGAACAAATGATTAAGAATAGGATTCCTCCACGTGGACGGATGGCAGCTAGAATCACTCCGACAGCAGCAAAATATCGAAAAAAACCTCCTATCTTATTGGCATCGGTCGTAAACAATCCCATTGTCACGAACAGTGCTATCGCACCGCCAACTAACATGATAACGATCAGGCGTAATGATGAATTATTCATAATGAAATATGTGCTGTCTAGACTATTTACACGCAAAGAATGCACGTAGGCCCCGTATCTGCATGCGCCAGCGCAGCAACAAAGGCTTAACTCCACTGAAACTAGGGCGATACCCTCTCAAACTCGTCATATCAAGGTATTTATAGTACAGGCTTTTCAGTGGATGTCCGCATGAATATAGCCAGGGTTTCAATGAACTCGAGTAATGCACAATCACTGCATCTTCTTTCAAGCCCTTGAGCAAACCTTTCTTCATAGCCAATTTTTTTGGTGGGTTTAAATAAAATGCATTTTGCATATTATAGACCGGCGACAATCTCAGCCATTGACCAGCACATGCCTTATTCAAGGTATCCTGATCGTGAAGCACCAAGTGATTGCTCTCTTCAGCAATAATATTGAAATTGTTATTCACAAAAGCCTCTTCCCTGCACTTAACCAAGTTAAGTAGCAAAACCCCAGAATTAAAATAATCCCATTCTGGATTTAGCTGAAGTGTTTCCCATCGCTCAAAAAAAGGATTTGTTACAGCTGCCAAATAATTATCCTCTAGATCGCAATCAAACAATGACTTTAGATCCTTCTCGATTAGCAAGTCACAGTCTAAATACAATACCTCGTCCACCTCTGGAGGTAACAAGTTAGGTAACAAAATCCGGTAATAAGCCGCCAGTGAGATGTGGCCATGCGTAGGTGCATTTTCCGGTATATCCGTCTCTCTTACTGTGATAAAGTTCAGACTGATATCGCTACCACTTAAGACATTTTGTATAGACTCTCTAGCCGATAGTCCCATCCCAGCGGAAACAACCCATATGTGATAAGATCTAAGATCACAGCAGTTCTGACGCAAAGACGCCAAAGTAACACATAAATACGGTGCGTATAAGTCATCACAACAAAACGCGATGTGCATTTCTCTAAATTTACTCATTTCGACGTAATAGATCCTTGTTCCTGATATGTCCAATAGTTCGCAGGCTTACCGTATTTTACTAGAAAATCTCGCGATCTCTTTTCCAAAACGCGGCCTATGTACTCCAAACAATCATCAGGAATATCTATTTTAGGTGAAGGCGGAATTAATCCGTATCGATCTTTGAGCTTAAGAATCATCTCTCTCGGTAGTAATGCTTTAAGCCTACGATATCCTGGTATGTGTGTAATTGTTTTTGCCAACCAACAACGAAACCCTCTGCCATCTGACTTATTTGCAACCCAGTCCACATTGCTGTTTTTCCAGTTAACATCCACACCGATGTGCTCATAGCATTCTCGGAGAACAGCTTCTCCATCTGATGCCATATCCTCAAGAAAAACCACCTTGATCGCATCTTCTGAAAAGTACTCTAAATAGGCATCCAGCTGCCATTGATAGGACGATCCCTGGATAAGAAATGCGTTCAGTGCAGGATCATTAAGACTATCAGACAGCTCTTTTCCATCTGGGTATTGCTTTCGATACATTCTGTAGTGTGAAATCAAGCGTTTCACAGGATGTCGCACGATATAAATAAGACGGATGTCAGTATTGCATGCATAAATCCGTTCGGCTGTCTGTGGATGGTTATCACGTATGGTATAGCTAACACTCCCCTCACCTCGTGCCTTCGCACCATGCGCTTTAGCGTAGAGGCTGAAATATTGTTCAGGCCGGTCATGATAATAATCATCGTCTGAGAAGAACTTAGGCTCTTTCGGTGATGTAACGAATACCTCCGGATGCTCAGCAAGCTGATCACAGAGCGTAGTCGTGCCAGATTTAGCGGAACCAATGACAATGAATGTTGGCCCTTTGCTTAATTTAGAATTATCTGCCACTTCCGAGTAATCTCCGTCTAAGGTTAACACCTTTTTCAAAACCGAATAGTAAGGTCATGATGTTTAGCAGGTAGGGCTTACATAGTCCGAAATCATTGATACCTATAGTTTTTTGCTTTTCACTTGCCCATCTAAGCCAACCGTTCTCGGTTGTACCACATCGATAAGCGACTTCATGTAGTCTACGAGAAATAGCCACTTTAACACGCCTCGAATTCTCTTTATCCAAAAGTTTTTGTTGAATAATATCCCAAGCTTTAAACCGGCTATTCACACTAGAAATAGAACCTCGATTACCAACATGATCACCCGAATGCTTTCTTCTAACGAACCCACGTTCACCATCGAAATGCACCTTATCTCCCGCTAAAAGAATCCTCGCGAAAAACTCGCCGTCTTGATCAGCTTGCAGATCTTCAGTCCACTTTCCTACTTTTTCATAGAGTTCTTTAGAGATCAACCAGCAACCAGGAAAAAACCACTCGGAGTTAGACCACATTTCAACTAACAAATCCAAAGAATTATCATAATTGTGCCAGTGTCGCTTCATCTTGACGTTTTGGCAGTCTCCATTCTCATCAAGAATAGACCAGCCTGAAGTAGCAACATCATAAACATCTCCACCTTGAAGCAATTTCAACTGACTCTCCAATTTCCCATAGGCAATCAAATCATCCGAATCCAAAAACTGGAGGTAATCCCCAGAAGAATATTCCGCACCTAAATTCCTAGCACAATTACCATTTTGAGGTAGATGTGAGGCCTCAATCCACTTGATACGTGGATCAACAGATCGCAATTTATCGATTACGGACTTTGATTCATCATTTGAACCGTTATCCACGACGAGCACTTCCAATAGAATATTATCAGATACCCTTACAACGGATTTGATAGTTTCTTCAATACACCAACCTCGGTTGTAATTGGGAATAATGACACTAATGTAAGACATTAACTTATAATATTTGAATCTGGCAATATTGTTTATGATAGTCCATTACTGATTCCTCCCTGTAACCAAATTAACAAAATCAAGATAGAGCTTACCAATTCGTTGATGTCCTAATGCATCCAGATTTAGCTCGGTAGAAGATAGACCCCCTGACCATGTAAATACACTAGATAAAACTTTTGTAAAATCAGCTTGTCTAAAATATTTAAAACTTCCTCCACCCGTTAATTTGTCAAGTTCACGCATTACAGAGGTATCTGGTACAACTGCGCGCGAACCACAAGACAAGGCGTAAACGGCGGCCCCAGAATTCAATCCGGAAAAATAGGGGAGTACGACCCAATCAGCTGCTTTCACCTGAGTTTCCAATTCGTCCTCTGCAACATATTCAAGTTGCAACTGAATATTTGATGAATCACATGTCAAATCTATCAGTGTTTTTTTCATACCCTCTGATGTGTTACCACCAACCCATAAAGATGCACTTTCTGGACTTATTTTTAATTTAAGAAATGTTTCGATTAATCTATCGACACCCTTATACGGTTTTATATATCCAAAATAAGCTATTCTAGTTTCAGACTGGCTTAAGCCTAATTTCTTGCGAGCTTCATCTCTATTTAGCGAGCTTAGTTGCCGAGCGTAATCTGGATGAGGTATCGTAGCATGTTTTCGATTCGACGCCCAAGGATGCTCAATTAAAAACTCTTTTTTCCCACTGTCGGTGAGATGAACAAAACCTTCACTCTGTTTTAATGTTCTCACGTATAACCAGTGTGCAAAATTTGACTGTTTACTATGAGGCTTCAAGTTATGAACAGTATTGATTACTTTGATTTGGAATAAGAATTTAAGAAGCGGCAAGAATAGAAAATACCCCGCCATCATTAACCTTTTAGGTTTTTTTTCCCATCTCCATGCCTCAGGCCACTGAATATGGAGTATATCCGTTGAAAAAATCAGTTCAAATATAGAATTACCCGTAACACAAAAACCTTTATCATAAGCTACCTGAAAAAAGTTTTCGACATAAGGATTATCTTTTGATTCTGGGTAAATTCGTATCTTGCACATAATTGTATCCTTGTAGTTACGATAAATACGTAGTTTTATATATATAAATTAAAACAGCATCAAACTGTTTAAAAATCAACTGAATGCCAAATAACATTAGGTGAACTGATAATTGTACACATGATCTATATGTCAAATCGGAACTACTCATATTAACTAATATATCCTAAGACCAAAAACGCTAATCACGTCATATATTCTATTTTAGGAACTGCATCACAGTTACCCACAGGGATAGAAACACCGTGTCATTTGCAATTAACTATTTACATTAATTCTAGCCTTGAACCAATAACCAAACCAGCACCAAGTAATAGATACAGTAACAACACCAATAATGATAATATCAATCCCTATCTTAGTCCACATAGAAAATCCCGATGTTATAGGTTGTACCAATAATCCAATAAGTGGAATTAGCCACAAACACACTGTATTCTTAAACCATTCTGTCACATTGCCGCCCAAACAACGTATTGAAAAATGCACCCCGGGAAAGACCATAATTGCATTTGAAAGGAAATAGCTGACAGCAACACCTTGTATCCCATATGGTAACCCTATAATAAATCCAAAAATAACCACTATAGTGTTAGCTATTCCATATAAAAATCGCTGGTCATTTTTCCCAGCAATATCGTAGCAATTGCCCAGCGGGGTAGTGAGGCATTGAATCATACCGAGCGGGGCAAACCAAAACAATAAGTCAGCTACTTCCTCCCAACCGGGACCTAGGTAATAGTGAATGATAATAGCACGTTCTAACCAGATCAGGCTCATCAGTGGAAATGCTACTAGACCAATAATTTTCAAAAAACTAAATAGTTCATTTCTACAATCAGCAGGGTCATTCTGCTTTTTTGCCATATAGGGAAGTATAAGAGGGTTCAAAGTCGAGACGACTTGATTTATGGGAAGCATCATCATACGGTAGGCGTTGGAGTAAATCGCCAATCCGTCTGTTCCTATAAATTTCCCAATCAAAACATCATCTAACCGTCGTGCCCAATAGTTAATCAAATTGAATCCAAGGAGACCTCGTGTGTATACCATTATTGATTTAATCTGATTTTTTCTCCATTTCATACTTACTGGCCGAGAAATAAGCGTTAAAATCAACAACTGTATAAGACTCGAAGCAACAGATGCTATAGGAAAAGTCCAAAGACCAGCACCATAAAGCAGTAAACCAATCGATATAGCAATGGAAAATACAGCTGGTGTAGAAGTTGTAAAAAATATTGCTCTAAACCGAGTATCTCTCCGCAACTCGGCACTGTAGATACTATTCAATCCGCCAAAGGCGTAAACTAAAGAAATGGGCAAAAAAAGTTTCCAGTGTTCGCTTATGCCAAGAAAAATAGTAACAGGTATCGATATAATAATAAGAACAACTCCAGACACAAAACCTAACAAAAGACCACACAGGCGAGCCATCCCTCGTTGTTCAATACCGTAATTTTGATGACGAACTACGTATGGAGTTAGTCCTCCATCTTTCAAGATCGAAACGAAACCTATAACCACTTGAATCAGAGCCCAAGTTCCAAGCTCATTCTTGGTCAAAGTTCTCGCCGCTAATGGCAGGACTAAAAAAGGTCCTAATAGGCCAACAACCCTACCCAAGATTACCCAACTACTATCGCGAATTTTACTCAAAATCAAGTATTTTTACTGATAAAAGAAAATGCAATAGAACACTGATTAAAAATATACATCTAAGTATTCATCTAGTTATTGATTACAATCATTCCACATTAGTAATACAAGCTATATACATGTAATTTAATTATATTTAAAATTCATAACGACAACTTACTCTCTTACCTACTTGCTTACTTTGCATTTCACACCCTCCGCTTTTCTTCTTCAAGAAACAATCTCACCTTTGATACGAATTCGTCTTCTGATTCAAAATGCACAAAGAAAAAGTTGTTCAAGTAACCAAAAAACGATCTGGATTCTAGTTTGCTAATATCCTGATCACGTGCAGCGTCAAACTCGCTTATTTCTATAAGACATAATGATGCAGGGTTAATATAGTATCCACTATATCCTAAGTTCTCTAAAGTTGAAAATATTTCAGTAATAGGAAATGAATGGTGACGACTCTCTATCTCAATTAGAATTAGTGGCTTAAATTTTTTTAATGTCGAAGTTGCTCCTTCAATGAGCTCTAGCTCATGCCCTTCGACGTCTACCTTCATAAAACCTATCCTGTCTAGCCTCAATGAAGCTACGACTTGATCCAATGTCGATACATCGATTGTTATTTTTTTTGCCCCACTTTGGTTTGGCTCGATATGGTTATTTAATGTTGCACGTGTATCATAATAATCTCCATCTATGCATGGTATTCTAATTACTTGACTAGAACATTCATTTGATAATGCCAATTTATATATATTAGCATTTTTAAATTTGCACCTTAGGTTCTCAAACAAATGCGGAAGAGGCTCAAATATATATAAGTTTTCTTCCCCAATAGTATTTTTTAACATCTCGCTGTAAATCCCTGTATTCGCTCCAATATCGAACATGGGATAATTAATACCAATATGATTCAGAACATTTATTTCTGGATCATAGGGAAGGTTTTCCGTAATTGGCTTTAATAAGTTCTTATTTCTATCTCTTGAGTGTTTATACGATATGATAAATTTTGGTAAAATTACCTTTAGCATATTCAAAGCTATTTTTCTGAATTTCATGATTAGTGTCCTACGATTGGATTATTGTTACAGTATAGTAATAAACTGTTCCTGTGGATATTTTCACACTGTTAATCAGTCATCGCTATTAATTAGCGATTGACTTTTACGTTTTGACGGGATGCCATCAAAAATTATTTACATCCTTAAATATCTCAAAGGTTCCCTCACCAAGCATCATCATGCCAGCATTTGAATAATGCACATTGTTATCCCTGCAATACATGGCGGTATTTTCTGGTCCGCCCAACGCATTGGAATCATACACATAAGTATCCGCTAGTGCAGCCGTGCTACCTGAGTCAGTGGCTAATGAAAGTTGTTTTTGATAAACGGCATCCCAGCCAGCATCAGGCGTGGTTTGGCGAGGCATGAGGTGCAAGTTGTTCAGGGTTTGGATGTATAACTGAACCTGGTTCCCATACTTATTCCTTATGGATGTGATGAAGCTCGTCCAGCTGACATCCCAAGTTCCACTGGTATCGGTATCTCTTTCCCCTTGGTTAACGACCACTGCTTTTAATTCGCCCGTGGTATAAGGATGGGTCTCAATCTGGGTGATCAGAGCATCGAGGGCATTTTGAAATTCGACATTCCGTTTTTGACCACTCTTCCATTCCCAAGAAGCCCTTCCTCCCAATCCTGTCTGAACGAAGGCAAAACGCCGTAGAGCACCAGCACGGTAATCGCTGGCATGCAGAGCATTGGCAAACTCCCAGCAGCTGCCTATTGGTTTACCGGAGGTAATGGCGTTGGTGACGCTAGTAAACAGCTCAGATGCGCCTGCAGAGGTATCTGCATTTCCTTGGGCAAAGCTGAAATAATAAGGAAGGTCGGTAGTGGAATAAGGAGCCGAATTACGCGGTGTGTGCAAGGTGTTGCTTTGGCCGGTGAATGCAATGATGGGCACTCGGTCTAATGATTTAACTCGGTAAAATTTGGCCGGTGCCGTCATGTTACCCACTAGGGGGCTCGTCGGCTGAGGATCGACATCCACCCAAGTTTCCATGTCCTCGGAAACCTGCAGGATGCCTCCTGAGTAGCTCAGGCTGTAGCTGGACGCACTTGTTTGGCTAAGTTCAATGGTTGGGCATGCTGTGAGGACACCCAGACACAGAATAACCGCCAGTGTATTCAACAAACAAAATCTTACCATAGCCTCTTGTTAAGGGTCTCATTTTTAGAGGTCAATGAAATTGCACGCTGATTGTTAGATTATAATTTTACCCCTGGGTTACCCACCATTGTAGCTTGCTCTGCGACATCCTTGGTAATCACACTGGCAGCGCCAATCGTAGCACCGTCGCCAATTTTAATCCTTCCCAAAATGATGGCTCCGGCACCGATATTGACGCCATCGCCAATTACAGGGCAGCCATAGATATCTGTGTCGGTTTTATTGCCAATGGTGACGCCATGGCGGAGGGTGCAGTTCTTCCCAATGATCGCACGGTTATTCACCACCAGACCTTGTCCATGGTGAACCGTGAGGCCTGCACCAACACGGGTGAGAGGAGGAAGTTCCACCCCCAAACTCCACTCCACATACAGGCGATACCAAATGATGTAGGGGATGCTGAGGTAATAGAGCATCTTAGGCCCCCGGCGCAGGTAGGAACTCAAACGGAATAGGAAAACTATCACCTTTCCCTTGGGGTTCCCCGCATTCGCCTGCATGTCTGCCCTTAGAGTCTCCCGAAAACCTAATTCGGGTTTCCAGGTGAGAAAGGCGTCCTGCTCGGCCTGTTGATCGTATTCAGTCATCCTTTAAGATTCTGCTAATGCTGCGGCAAACACCTCGCCCATTTTCTGTAAATGAGCCTCTGTGGTGAACTCTTTCAGGTAGCGATCTCGTCCATTGCTGCCCAGACGTTGTCGTAGATCAGGATCAGAGGCTAGCTGCACGGCGGCTTGGCTGATTTCCTGACGGTTCTGCGGCTCTACCAGTAATCCGGTGACACCATGCTCGACTTGTCCGGGAATACCACGCCAGTGCGTAGCGAGAACGGGTAAACCTGCAGCCATGGCTTCCAAGGTCACCAAGGGTTGGTTTTCCGAGGCGTAGTAGCTTGGGAAGAAAAAAACATCCGCCGTCAAGAACGCCGCCCATTTCTCATCGCCCTTGCAGATTCCAAGAAACTCAACCGGATAATCCATCTCTGCAGCCAGCGAACGGAGCTCCTGCTCGGTCTCGGCATCAGGGAAAGCTCCCATCACCTTGAGACTCACAGGGTGCTTCTGCGAATGGCTCTCATTCAGAGCGTAGATGGCATCGAAAATACCTTTGTCTCGATACAGATTGCCAACAAACAAGAAGGTGGTCGTTTTCGTCCCATCTCTTTGGTGGGCGACTACTTCAGCCGGAACATCCACGCCATTCGGCACCACCAGCTCCTTGGCCGCCCCAAATGAAATCCCCGGAGCTTCCACATGAGGTGTCAGAGCAATGCTCCAGGCACCACGTCCATACATCAGCTTCCCAAGGAAATGCCTCAGTGGGTTCGCTCTCAGGAAATCTGGAAGTCCTCCGGCGTGGTAGTGCAGAAGCACGCGATCAAAAAACGGGCGACAAAGGATTAAAAACACGACATCGCGAACAAAGGGCACCAGCGAGGCACTGGTGGGGGTGTAATACATCACTCTGGCTCCCGTCTGCCGCCTTAGCTTCCAACATTTCCACACTAGCGTAAACATATGCAGCACCTTCTTCAGACTCGGCTTGCCAATCTCATCGATTTTGTTGCTGTAGCGGATCGGCAATCGTGCCACCCGCAGCGGCGACCAATCATGATCGAAAAGCAGGCCGGTGGCGATGGACTGCCCATGAAATGGCGGTGGCGTGAGCCCCACCAGGAGTAGCTCTGCTTGAGGTTCAGGCATAGGTTTTGCAAATTTTCTCCGCCTCTTTCAGGGCCATGCCGACGACTTGGTCCATGTTGTAATACTTGTAGGTGCCCAGGCGACCGATGAAGCTGGTGTTTGTCTCGGCTTCGGCGAGGGTTTTGTATTGCTGATAGAGCGCTTTGGAATCGTCGGTGGGAACCGGGTAGTAGGGCTCGCCGGTTTCCTCGAAGTCTGCGGGGAATTCTTTGACGATGGTGCTGTTAGACGTGTCCTGGCCGGTGGCGTGTTTGATCTCCACGATGCGGGTGAAATCAACCTCGGTCGACGGATAGTTCACCTGCATTTCCGGCTGCCAGTGGCCCGGCTTTCCAGCGATGGCTTCGCGATCGCGCAGTTGCTCGGCGTTGAAACTCTGATGCTGGAACTTGAGAGAGCGGTAGGGAAGTGGGCCGTGGCAGTGGTCGAAGTAGGCATCGATGGGGCCGGTGTAGACCAGGTGTTTCCAGCGGAATAGCTCCTTGGCCTGATCGAGCGAGGTGCCGAGCCTGAGTTCCAAACCGGGCGTGGCGGCGAGCATGTTTTCAAATAAAGCTGTGTAGCCGTCGGCCGGAAGTGCTTGGAAAGACTCGCGCAGGTAGCGGTCGTCACGATTGGTGCGGATGGGGATGCGACCGCAGACGCTGGGATCGAGATCGCGCGGATGTTTTTTCCACTGCTTGATGGTGTAGCCTTTGAAAAACTTCTCGTAGAGGTCCTTGCCGACCTGGGAGGTGATGACCTCTTCGGAGTTCTTCGGATCATCGATTTTCTCCCGGGTGTCCTCCATCCACTGACGAAACTCCTCGGCGTCCGACGCTCTGCCGATGAGCTGCTCAAAGGTGTTCAGGTTGATGGGAAAATTCCAGTAGCGCCCTTCGGTGTAGCTTTTCACCCGATACTCCACCGGATGCCAATCGGTGAATTGACTGAGATACTCGACGATTTTTTCCGAGTTCGAGCGGAAATAATGCGGTCCGTATTTGTGCACCAGGACACCGGCATCATCGTAGTAGTCGTAGGCATTGCCACCGATGTGATCGCGCTGCTCGACCACTGCGCAGGTCCAACCGAGCTCATTACTCAATCGTTCCGCCGTGACTAAGCCGGCAAATCCGGCACCGACGATTAAAGCGTCGACTTCTTGTTGTGCTGAAGACTCCATCGGATGCTGCTATTCAAAAAGTTGATACCTGATGAAGAGACTGTTGTAGGTGAAGTAGCGTTTCCACAGTCGTCTGGGCTCGCAGATGACGCGGTAAAGCCATTCGGTTCCCGTCTTCTGGAACAGTCGGGGTGCTCGTGAGATTTCACCCGCGTGAAAGGCAAAGGCGGCTCCCACGCCGTAGTAGCACGCCGGTGGTAGCTGCTGCTTGTTTTCAGAAATCCAACGTTCCTGCTTCGGACATCCGAGCCCCACCCAGACGTGGGAAGCTCCGGACTCGGTGATCTTCTGGCAGATCCGCTCGAACTCATCCGCTGGCCATTCGCCAAATGGCGGCGAGTAGCTCCCGGCGATGCGCACCCCCGGCACCTTCTCAGGCAGTGTCTCAACGAGTTTTTCCAAAGTGGTTTCCGCACCTCCTAACAAAAAGTGGCTCTGCCCACCTTTCTCGGCGGTTTGGCGCATCGTTTCTTGCATGAGATCGGCGCCGCAGACGCGCTCAGTGAGTCGATCTTCCTCGGGCAGCTCGCGGTTGACGCTCCAGAGCACCGGCATGCCATCGGGGCAGACCATGTCAAAACGACTCATACATTCTCCAAACTCAGGCTCGTGACGGGCGCGGGTGACCACATGGACGTCGGCCGCCTCGATGGCGTAGGCTCGATCACCCCGGTCTGCCCAGGCAATCACCTGCGCTGCAGCCGATTCCTTGGTGACCACGGCGACGGGTGTTCCGAGAACGCGGAAAGATTGAAAAGGAGTCGGCATGATGGGGATGTCGTTGGACGGAAAAGTGCTCGGCCTCAAATGCAGTAGGGCTCGACGGCTTTGAGGTCGGGCGTGCTTGCGAGCGCAGCTTTTCGGTCCGATTCTTTTTCGAAAAGGTAGAGCGCGTAGCCTCCGTGGCCTCCGCCACTGTATTTCCTAGCAATGCTTCCGGCGATTTCCGGCAGGGGTTCCATGCCTTCCTCGAGCTGCACTCCGTGGTAAACTTGGATGCCCTCGGCGAGCTTGTGGATGTCTTCGTTGAGGACACCCTCCCGTGCGAGGTGGCCGGAACGCTCGATGGTAGCGTAGTCGCGGTCGTCGTCGGCGAAGCTTGGGGTATCGTGTTCACCTTGGGTCCAGAGGATGGCCATCTTGCCCGTGAGCATGTCGCCATTGCGTTTGAAATCGAGCACCGGCCGCTGACCGCTGCGCCAGACACAAAGACCGGTTTCGCGGATCACGGCGGGGTCTTGCCAGCCGACGCCGAGGTCGAGTTCGGAGTCGACGCCGTCCTCACC
>NZ_JAFBGL010000014.1 GCF_016811075.1 Oceaniferula flava | reverse complement strand
AAACTGATAAACTGATAAACTGATAAACTGATAAACTGATAAACTGATAAACTGATAAACTGATAAACTGATAAACTGATAAACTGATAAACTGACTATGTCGGACTTCGGGCGTTTGTTTCGTGAATCTTAGAAAGTCATCAAACACCTCACCCATTGATGTTTTTGCCGAGACATAAAAAACCCCGGCTGCATTTGAGCAACCGGGGTTTTGAGTTGGGGCTAATGCCGTAACTAGATCATGACCTGAACCCTGTTTTCACATGACGCGATGGCGGGTGGGCAGGTCATGGCTGGTTACATCATGCCGCCCATGCCACCCATTCCGCCCATGCCGTGGTCGTGACCACCGGCAGCGGCTTCTTCCTTCTCAGGAATGTCAGTGATGAGACACTCGGTGGTGAGCAGGAGTCCGGAAATGGAGGCTGCGTTTTGCAGTGCTGAGCGAGTGACCTTTGTTGGGTCAACCACACCGGAACCGATGAGGTCTTCGTAAGTGTCGGTGGCAACGTTGTAACCGTGACCTTCGTCGTTGGTTTTGACGTTTTCAACGATCAGTGCGCCTTCGCGACCTGCGTTGGTAGCCAGCTGGCGAAGTGGAGCTTCCACGGCCTTGGCAACGATACCCATGCCGGTTTTCTCGTCTTCGTTGCTAGCAACATCGCAGCAGCCGTTCTTCTCACAAGCTGCGAGAGCACGGAGCAGAGCGGTTCCACCACCGGGGACGATACCTTCTTCGACAGCAGCGCGAGTAGCGTGCAGAGCATCTTCAACGCGCGCCTTCTTCTCTTTCATCTCAGTCTCGGTGGCAGCACCGACGTTGATGACAGCCACACCACCGGCGAGCTTGGCAAGACGCTCTTGGAGCTTCTCGCGATCGTAGTCGGATGTGGTGTCTTCGATTTGACGACGGATTTGGTTCACGCGGCCAGTGATGGCGTCGCTGGTTCCCTCACCTTCAACGATTGTGGTGGCGTCCTTAGTGATGGTGACACGCTTGGCGGTGCCGAGGTCTTCGAGCTCGACGTTCTCAAGCTTGATACCGAGGTCTTCGGTGATGACTTTACCACCGGTGAGGATGGCGAGGTCTTCAAGCATGGCCTTGCGGCGATCGCCAAAGCCAGGAGCTTTGACAGCAGCCACGTTGAGAGTGCCGCGGAGTTTGTTCACCACGAGAGCAGCGAGAGCTTCGCCGTCGACGTCCTCGGCAATGATGAGGAGTGGCTTGCCAGTTTTGGCTGCTTTTTCCAGAAGTGGAAGCAGGTCCTTAAGGGAGCTGATTTTCTTCTCGTTGATGAGGATGAGAGCATCATCGAGTGAAGCTTCCATGGACTCGGAATCGGTGACGAAGTAAGGGCTGAGGTAGCCTTTGTCGAACTGCATACCTTCGACCACGTCGAGGTTGGTTTCGATGCCTTTGGCTTCTTCCACGGTGATGGTGCCGTCTTTGCCGACTTTGTCCATGGCTTCAGCGATGATACCGCCGATTTCCTTGTCCCAGTTAGCAGACACGGTAGCGACCTGAGCGATCTCGGACGTGTCGGAGACCTCCTTGGAGATTTCCTTCAGCTGAGCGACGATGGCCTCGGTGGCCTTCATGATGCCGCGTTGCAGTGAGATTGGGTTAGCACCAGCGGTGACGTTGCGGAGGCCTTCTTTGTAGATGGCTTCAGCGAGCACAGTCGCGGTGGTGGTTCCGTCACCGGCGATGTCAGATGTCTTGGAGGAAACCTCACGGATGAGCTGGGCGCCCATGTTTTCGTAAGCATCTTCAAGTTCGATTTCCTTGGCAACAGAGACACCGTCCTTGGTGATTGTTGGGGAACCGAATTTCTTGTCGAGGATGACGTTACGGCCTGCAGGTCCGAGAGTTGCCTTGACGGCGCGAGCGAGTTTTTCCACACCGCGCAGGAGTGCTTGGCGGGCTGATTCGTCGAATTGTAATTGTTTAGCCATAATGGTAGTTATTGGTAATTGTTATATTGAAAATAAATGAGATGCGCGTTCTGATGAGTGCGCGGTTCTAGTTAGCCAACGATGCCGAGAATGTCGGACTCGGAAAGGATCAGCATGTCCTCGCCGTTCACTTTCACTTCGGTGCCACCGTATTTGGAGATGAGCACTTTGTCGCCCACTTTGACGGCAAACTCGATGGTTTTTCCATCATCGTCTTTGCCACCAGTTCCGAGGGAAACGACCTCAGCTTCTTGAGGCTTTTCTTTGGCGGAGTCTGGAAGGACGATTCCTCCAGCTGTTACTTCTTCGGCTTCGAGACGTTTCACGAGAACGCGCTGTCCGATGGGTGTAATGTTAGACATAATGGTTTGTTTTTGTTTTTTGGTTTTGGTTGTGTTGTTAGGTCTGTTGTTTAGACAGAATTAACGGAATGGTTCAGTCTCAATAGGATGAATGAAAACAGGCTCCATCAGACAGCGATGTTTGATGGAACCTGTTGAGATGGTTTAGTCATCGACGACTTCGGCGTCCACGACCTTGCCCTTGGCTTGCTTGGGCTCGGAAGGTTTCTCTTCACCGGCGTCGGCTTCAGGGGCAGGTGCACCTGCTCCGGCGGCGCCTTGAGCGGCCTGGGCAGCTTGTGCCAGCTCTTGCAGGGATGCTTCGAGCTCGCTGGTAGCGGACTTGATGGTATCGAGGTCGTCAGCCTTGAGAGCCTCTTTGACGGCTTCCACTTTGGCTTCGATGCCGGACTTGATTTCAGCGGGAAGCTGCTCACCGAGTTCGCCGAGTTGTTTTTCAACTTGGTTCACCAGGTTCTCTGCGTTGTTTTTGGTTTCAACGGCTTCGGCGCGTTTCTTGTCCTCCTCGGCGTGCTCTTCCGCATCGCGCTTGGCTTTTTCGATTTCCTCATCAGAAAGACCACTGGAGCCCTCGATGGAGATTTTGTTTTCCTTGCCAGTGTTCTTGTCCTTGGCGGACACGTGCAGGATACCGTTGGCATCGATGTCGAAGGTCACTTCGATCTGAGGTGTGCCACGTGGAGCGGGCTCGATATCACCGAGGTGGAAGTTACCGAGGATCTTGTTATCGGCAAACATCTTGCGCTCACCTTGACAGATGCGGATGTCCACACCTGGCTGGTTATCCGCAGCGGTGGAGAAGGTCTGAGACTTCTTCGCAGGGATGGTGGTGTTGCGCTCGATCATGGGGGTGGCGATCTGACCGGCTGTCTCGATGGACAGAGTCAGAGGAGCCACGTCGAGCAGCAGAACGTCTGAGACATCGCCTTGCAGGACTCCGCCCTGGATGCCGGCGCCGATGGCGACCACTTCATCCGGGTTCACGCCTTGGTTAGGCTTCTTGCCGGCAAGAGCTTCAGCAGTTTCCACCACCTTGGGCATGCGGGTCATACCACCGACGAGAACGAGCTCGTCAACTTCGCTGGCAGAAACACCGGCTTCCTTCAAGCAGTCTAGAACGGGCTTCTTGGTGCGCTCAAAGAGGTGATCGGTGAGTTGCTCGAGCTTGGCACGTGTCAGTGTCTGTTGGATGTGCTTAGGACCAGTCTGGTCCATGGTGATGAATGGCAGGCTCATGTCGTAGCTCTGCGATGATGACAGGGCGATCTTGGCTTTTTCTGCCTCTTCTTTAATCCGCTGCAGCGCGTCAGGTTGCTTGCTCAGGTCCATGCCTTCGGCATCTTTGAACTCGTTGACAATCCAGTCGATCAGAGTGTTGTCCCAGTCGTCACCACCCAGCTGGGTGTCGCCGTCTGTTGCAAGCACTTCGAAGACGCCGTCGTCGATGTCGAGAACGGAGATATCGAAGGTTCCGCCACCGAGGTCATACACGGCGACTTTCTCTTCGGATTTTTTATCAATACCGTAGGCAAGAGCTGCGGCAGTAGGTTCGTTGATGATGCGGCGCACTTTCAATCCAGCGATCTCACCGGCTGCCTTGGTGGCGGACCGTTGGGAATCGTTGAAATAAGCAGGCACCGTGATCACAGCCTCGGTGATGGTCTCGCCGAGCTTGGTCTCAGCATCGGACTTCAGTTTGCCGAGCACCATGGCTGCGATTTCCTGAGGAGAGTAAGTTTTCTTTTCACCTCCGACTTCCACTTGAATGTGGGCATCGCCGTTGTCGGCCTCAACGATTTCGTAAGGGACGTTTTTGTCGGCATCGGAGAGCTCGCTGTATTTGCGGCCGATGTAACGTTTCGCGGAGAAGATGGTATTCTTGGGGTTGGTGACCGCCTGGCGCTTGGCGGCTTGGCCAACGAGGCGTTCACCGGACTTGGTGAATGCTACGATGGAGGGTGTGGTGCGTGCGCCCTCGGAGTTTTCGAGAACTGTTGCTTCACTACCATCCATCACTGCCATGCAGGAGTTGGTAGTTCCGAGGTCGATTCCTAGTATTTTAGCCATGTTAGTTGGGTCCTTTCGTTTGGAGTTGCGGTTTTGCTTTGAAATGGGAGCTGAGATCTTTCAACTGACATTTCTTATGCACGCACTATGCCACCGCAACGAACCGGTCTATAACCTGCTATTTATCTAGGAATTAGCGAAAATCGCCCCTATCCAACCACACTACGAATCGCGTCAAGATGACCCATATCGCCCAACTTGTCCGAGTCATTCTGACACAGTGCGACACTTTGATTCACGATAGGACAAGTCACCAGAAAGCACATGCCGTGCACACAAAAAGAGCCGTCGAATGAACGACGGCTCTTTGGAAAAAGTTTGAGGTAAGTCCTCGCAGAATTACTTGGCGTATTCAACGACTGGGACGTCATTGAATTGTGGCAGAGGACGAAGTTCAGGTGGACGCTCTTCACCGGTGCAGCAACCGCAGGAAGAGAGAACAGCAGCACCGGCAACGGTGGACAACATGATAAAGATACGAAGTGCTTTCATAGTATATGTATTAATGTGGATCGTGGTGTTATTCTACGTTGATCAAATGATCGTGATTGGTTTTGCCAGAATCCAAAATCTAGGCAAGAAAAAAGGCATAAGAAAAGGGCGAACATGCTAACAGAACTGCTAACAATGTCCGCCCTTGAACTATTTTCAAGGCTATCAAATAGCCTCAATGAATTACTTCATTGGCTGTGTCATCACAGGAGCAGGAGCAACGGTAGGCTCAGGCTTGGATCCACAGGAAGCGCTGACGGCGACGCCAACAGCAGCAGCAAGAATAAGTGCAATTTTCATATTTAGTATTATGGTTTTGGTTAGTTTCAGTGGGTGTGTCAGGCGTGATGCTTGGCACTTACTGAAAAGATGTTAGAAACAATCGAAGTTACTTAACTGGAGGAACGACAACTGGTGGAGTTTCAGGAGCTGGCTTTGAGCAGCAAGAAGCGCTGACCATGACTCCGCATGCAGCGGCGGCGATTGCGATGATTTTAACGAGTTTCATATTTGTATCTAGTTTACTAGGGTGTGTGTCCGACCTACCAAAATGGCTGAGATCAGACGAGTTATACAGCGTTCCAACATTTTGCTCAAACGCTGACAGGCTTTATTCTATAAGGCATCTGGGTGCTTGCAAGCGGTAAAATAAGAAAATCTATATTAATCTGCTCATCCTTCCTATGAGGCTCATCGTTTCTCAATGGCGATCATCGTGATGTCATCCATCTGAGGGATGTCACCGGAGAAATCGGCGACCGCGCGACGCACGGATTCAACCACCGCCTCCGAACCTAACGGGGCAGATTTGAGGAAAACATCCTTAAGTCGTTCTTTACCAAACTCCCCTTCACTTCTGTTTTCTGCTTCGCAGACGCCATCGGTATAGAATAGCAAGCAATCACCGGAGGCCATTTCCAATTCCAAATCCTTGGTAACACGCTCAAAGACCTCGCCTTCATCAATACCGATTGCAAGCCCCGGCGGCTTGATGTTTTCAATCGTGCCGGTGTCGCTACGGAACATCATCGGAGGGTCGTGACCGGCTCTGGCGAGTTTAAGATTTCCAGAGCCATGCTCGAGCACTACGTAAGCAAGACTGACAAACATGTCCTCTCTAACATCCGGGAACAAATTGCGATTCACCTGCACCAATGCTTCAGAGGGTGACGCAGATGTCTTAGCTGTTAGGCGAAGGACGCTGCGGCACATCGCCATCAGCAACCCTGCAGGAACCCCCTTTCCAGTCACATCGGCAATGACGACACCGGTCTGGTTTTCATCGAGTTCAATGTAATCGAAATAATCGCCGCTAATCATGCGTGCCGGGGTATTACTTCCACTGACTCGATAGCCAGGAATGATAGGTTCCTCGGAAGGAAGCAAAACGTTCTGCACCTCTCTTGCCGTGCGAATTTCATCGTCGAGCTTGCGTTTCTCCACCAACTCACGGTGGATCATGGCATTGCCGAGGGCGAATGCGGATTGCTCGGAGGCTGAACGAAACACTTCAAAATCATTACCGGTGAAGAGGCTTGCGCTCGAACTGTGTCTCCTAACGATCGCTACCACGCCAATATCTCTGCCACTATATTGCAGTGGCGCTAATAAAGCGGTGACGTTCTCATCGTAGCTGACAAATGAGTCTTTAAACGACTCGTGATCTTTGACGTTGGGGATCATTAAACACTCGCCACCAGTTAGAGTAGCTCCCAGCACACCTTCGGCGGCACCTACTTTGGATAGGCGCAGATGGCTGGCCAGTGCCCGCGAGTCCTTCTTGGCTCGCTGTCGGATCTCCACGGGAACACCAACCAGGGGCGGGCAATCTTTGGAAATGTATTTAGGGGTGAGGTATTTCTGGTCTTCGGTCAGAAAATACAGGGCTCCCCCATCGGCACCCAGCACCTTACTGAAGCCCTCGACAATTTCCTTATAAAGCTGCCGCGAGGAAATATCTTTGCCAATCACCTCACCGAGGTGATGCAAGAAATCAAACATGCGCAATTCCTCGCCGAGAATATCATCCTTCTCACGCTGAGTGGCGGCTAGTTGTCTGCCTTTTTGACGCAGAGCGATCAGGCAAATGGCAAATAAAACTGCAATGACAGCAGCGATCGCGTAGGCGGAACTAGTCATGGGCTACTGAAGTTCGGTAGAGCTGCGATCATTGAGGAGAATTGTGTGAGACCTGAAAATCGCCGACTCGCGCTACTTGTTCCCCGTTTTCTTCGCCTTCACTTCGGCTTCTAGAAAATCGAGCACGGTGGCGAATTTTTCGGCATTCGCATCATCGGCCTCGACCAGTTTTTTATGGGCATCGAGGACATGGCTACCTCGGTCGCGGGGAGAACCTTCATCGCCGCATGGAGTAAGATTGGCTCTGATCTCCGGAATGCGGTCTTCCCAGACGGCCTCCTTCGGGTTGATTTGCATCAGCACATCCAGTCCGAGATCTTCGAGCGACTGCTGGTTGCGGTCGCCAGGTTCCGCGATTTGCAAGTGAGCGTCCGGGATCTTCATCAGACGCATCGCGAGCCCTGCCAAGGTGCCCATGAACGTGGAGTCCATACCTGTGCAGGCAGCGAGATCCACGACCACGGTGGTAGCTCCGGAATTAATCTCATTTTCAGCCCACTGCTTGAGTGTGGGACTGTTTAAAAATGATCCTTTTCCTTCGCAGCGGATCCACGAGAATTCGCTTTCGCGACTAGCTGAAATTGGGTTTTCTGCACTCACTCTATTCAGAGAATTTTTTATTAGGGCGACAGTTCCAAACCTACGCTCTGGGCTAGCCGAGGTCAATCATTCAGAGAGGATATTTTTCAACGCCAGAGATACGATCGTTTAACTGCGACCACCTTGCCGCCGCGAATCAAGCGAGCTCTCCAGGCGAGCACTCGGCCACCCTGTTGATACGCCTCGCCGATGATTTTGAACTCAACAGACCCGCTGCTCTGACCATCGGGAATGGTGACACTGCGGGTAATTGTTTTCGAGGCACTTGTCGCCTGTTGGTAATCAAACACCACTTTGGCGTCGCGCACATCGGAGCCAAGGTCATTCCAATACACGGTGTAATAATGGCCAAGCCGGCTCATCCGCTCTTCGGTGGTGACAGCACCTTGCAGGCGGTAAAGCTGCTCGCCCCGGACCATCTCAGCGTTATCGTCAACGACCTTTTCACTATCGAGATGGAGTTGGCGAACAGCGAGTGGCGGTTTCTCACTGCTCCCGCAGGAGACCAATGAGACGGAACATGCGAGGCCCAATAGCGCTGACGTGAGGAAGGCAGGAAATGAATGGTGCACGAGAGCTATCCAAGCCCAGCTGGAGAAAAAATCCAATATCGAAATTTCCAATTCGCCACATGGGACAGCTTTGTCTAGGATATCCTTCATGGACGCCACGATCGAAAATCGCTTGCAAGAATTTATTCAAAGCAAGGGACTGCGAAACACCCCTCAGCGCAACGCGATTGTTGAAGCGATTTTCGCCAACGACGAGCACTTCACCGCGGACGAGTTATGGGACCGTGTGAAGAACACCCAATCGAGTTCTTCACGTGCCACCGTGTATCGCACGATCTCCCTTCTGGTGGAGGCTGGGCTGCTGCATGAGATCGATTTAGGCGACGATCAGAAAACGTATGACCCCAACTTCGTGGAAAGCCCCGCCCACAATCACTTGGTATGCATTGACTGTGGCAAGGTGGTGGAATTCGAAGACGCCCACATTCAGCTGATGAACGACTGCGCGGCTCGACGCCTAGGCTTCCGTCCGGAAAAACAATCATTGAAAATTGAAGCCTGTTGCGAGAAGTTACGTCTGAACGGCCGATGCGAGAACTTGATCTCAGCCCGAGTTCAAGGAAAGCGTCTGCCGAAGAAACGCTAGCTGACCCAGCATCATGACAGACCTAAGTTCGATCCCTGAAAAAATCCGTTCAGAGCTCTGTGAAAGTGGCCCTGAAGAGCTTGCCAGCACCATCACCCATGGTCTTGGTTTTTTATTAAGTGTCGCCGCCTTGGTGATCATGATCGTCGTATCCGGTGACGACCCCTGGAAGATCACCGGGGGTGCCATTTTTGGATCCACGCTGGTGCTGCTCTATCTGTCATCGACGCTCTACCACACGATGGTTTCACCGCGGAGCAAATCGTTTTTCCAGGTCGTGGATCACGCCGCGATCTACCTGCTCATCGCCGGTTCCTATACGCCAATCACCCTGGTGACGCTACGTGGTGCTTGGGGATGGAGCCTGTTTGGCATCGTCTGGTTCATGGCCATCGCCGGTGTTATGGTGAAAGCCTTCATGAAAAACAATCGGGAGCACTGGCTCTCGACGGCGCTTTATCTCATCATGGGCTGGCTCGCAGTCTTCGCCTTCGGCCCCCTGCTGAAAGCACTGCCCACACCTGGCATCGTTTTACTCGTCGCCGGTGGGTTATTTTACTCACTGGGAGTAATCTTCTTCGTCTGGAACAAGCTGCGATTCAACCACGCGATCTGGCACCTCTTTGTGCTCTCAGGGAGTATTTGTCATGCCTTGATGGTCATTCTTTACATCCTTCGCTAATCGATATTGTCTCAGCTTCATGCTTCTTTCCTACCAAACCACAGGTAATCAAAACGACACCCCGCTGATCTTTCTGCACGGCCTCGGCGCTGGCAGCGTGCAGACGACTTCAGCTTTCCCCCATCTCGAAAACAACTTCGTCATCGCCCCGGATATGCCCGGCCACGGCGACAGTCAGGATTTCGATCCCAGCGAGCTGAACTTCGATCGTTTCGCCGATCTGGTGGTCGAGCTGATGGATCATCTGGGGATTGAGTCATCGAACATCGGAGGTCTTTCCATGGGTTCCGGCATCACGCTCAACCTGGCATTACGATATCCTGAGCGAGTCAAAAAAATCATCCTGCTGCGTCCGTCGTGGCTGAACGAGAAGCAGCCGGAGCATCTGAAACTGGTCGCTTATGTCGGTCAGTGGATCGAAGAAGGTGGTGTCGAGTTCGCCCGTGAAAAACTCCTGGCCGACCCGGATTTCCAAGAGCTCGATGCGCAGAACAAACCGGTGGCCAACTCCATTGGCGCCCTGTTCCAGCACCCCCTCACCCCGGCATCCACCGCCGTGCTCTATAAAATGTGGCAGGACGCTCCATTTTCCGATCCGGAACAGCTCTCGCAAATTGGCAATCGTGCCCTGGTGCTGACCACCAGTCGCGACGAACTGCACCCGCAATCCACGGCCGATGTGATTAGCGCGCATCTCCCCGATGTGCAAACCGGCGAGCTGCCACCGCGCTATCACGATGGCCAAGGCTACGCTCTGGCGCTGAATGCCATGGTGGCGAAATTCCTGGCAGGATAAACGCTTTCCATCGGCGAGGTCCTCTGCTTTTTTCAAGGCGTGCAGAACGACCAATATTTTCAAGACAATCACATTAGTGATCACCTCTCGACGATTTTTGACGATCTTTCGGGCTTCACCTTTTTCGTCAAAGATCTCGAGCTCAGGTATGTCGCCTTCAACAAGCGTCTGCTCAATATCTTCGGTGTCGATGACGGCACCGAGATCCTTGGCAAGAAAGACGATGACTTTATGCCTGAGCACATCGTCAACTCTATCCGAGAGGACGATTTGAAGATTCTGGAGACCGAGCAATCGATTCTCAACCGGATCGAGCTCGTACCCACGGGCAACGGATTTGTCGACTGGTCGGCGACCAACAAAAAGCCGCTGCACAACACCAAGGGTGAAATGTGCGGGATCATCGGTGTCACCCGACCATTCAGTCAAAGCAACGCCGCTCTGCAGCAGCACGACGAGTTGGGCGATGCCCTCAAGCTGATGCATGAGTCGTTCAGAGAGAACATCGCCATCACTAAACTAGCCGGTGAAGCCAACCTCTCGCTGAGCTCGTTTCAGCGCAAATTCAGAGCCTGCTTTGGCATGTCCCCCAAGGAATACATCCGCCACCTCAAGGTGCAGGAAGCCTGCCACAAGATCGTGCAAACGACTCAAAGCTTCGCCGAAATCAGCTACGCCTGCGGCTTTTCTGATCAAAGCCACTTCTCGCGAGAGTTCACCCGAATCATGAAAGAACCACCGTCATCGTATCGGTCGCGCTTCAAAGCCCAATAGGCCACCTGACCATTTTATACATAATTTTGCACTGATTTTTCATGACAACCCAAGCCATCTGACCTAGAAATAGACGCAACACTAGGCATTAACCTATTTCATCATTATGATTACAAAACGCATTTCCACCGAACAAATCCTGGCGAACCTCAAGCGCAAAGTCGACGCTCGCGAGCCTATCATGATCTCCTCAGCGGGTAGCGGCCTGGTCGCCAAGCTTCAGGAAGCGGCTGGCACCGACTGCATCAACACCTTCTCCGGAGCCCGCCTGCGCGCCAACGGCATGGGCACCATGTCCATGATGTGGCCCATCCTCGACTCCAACAAGCAGACGCTCGACTACACCCGCGAAGACATCATGCCGGCACTCGACGGTAAAGCATTCGTCTGCGCCTGCCTCAACGCCAACGACCCACTGAAAGACATGCACATGGTGCTCCAGCAGTGCAAGGACATGGGTGTCAACTCGGTCTCCAACATCGGACCGTCCATCTCATACGTCGATAAGGACTCCGAAATCTTCAAAGTGATGAGCTCCGCGGGCATCACCCTCGACAATGAAATCGAAATGCTGAAATACGCCCGTGAGGAAATGGACATGGTTTCCGTCGGTCTCGGTTTCACTCTGGAAGACTCCGTTCGCATCTGCGGCGAAGCCAAGCCACACATCTTCTGCTTCCACGCCGGAACGACCCAGGGTGGCCTCAAAGGTTACTCCGGCGGCATGACTCTGGACGAAACAGCAGCCGTCACTGAGGAAGCCTACGCCAAGTGCCGCGAGGTGCACCCGGACGTCATTCTCGTCGCCCACGGTGCGGCTCTGGAAAAACCAGCCGACGCCCAGTATATCCTCGATAACACCACTGGACACGGCTTCTGGACCGGTTCGTCCACTGAGCGTCTGCCTGTGGAGCAGGCTGTTTCCAAAGCAGCCAAAGACTTCGCCGATCTGCGCTTTTCCAAATAATCACCCCCTCTCACCAGCCACCCACCTTATGAAAACAATCGCCATCCTCGCCACCCTCGACACCAAGGCCGATGAAGCTGACTTCATGCGTCAGGAAATCGAACGCCTCGGCGGCAAAGCCCTACTGATCGATATCGGTCTGGTTGGTGATTCTTCGATTCAGGCTGACATTTCCAAAGAGGAAATCGTCAGCACCGGTGGTGGCAATCTGGCCGAGCTGTTGGAAAACCCCAGCCGCGAAAAAGCCAGCCCATTCATCCTCGCCGGTGCCACCAAGGTCATCACCGGACTGCAGGAAGATGGTAAAATCGATGGCATTGTCACCCTCGGCGGCACCCAGGGCACATCCGCCTGCGCGCCCATCCTTCAGGCCCTGCCCTACGGCTTCCCGAAGGTGATGCTGTCCACCGCCGCCTCCGGCGACGTCGGCCCCTTTGTCGGCATCAAGGACATCACCATGATGTTCGCGGTATCCGACATCCTCGGACTGAACGTTTTCTCCCGCAAGATCCTTGCCAATGCCGCCGCAGCCGCTTGGGGCATGGCACAGGTGGAGCGCAGCATCACCAAGTCCGAAGCCAAAGGCGTGATCGGCATGTCCAATCTCGGCGTGCTCACCAAGGGCGCGATGCATGCCATCAAGCTGTTCGAAGACGCAGGCTACGAGGTGATCACCTTCCATGCCATTGGTGCCGGTGGCGAAGCCATGGAGCAGATGATGCGCGAAGGCATCATCACCGCCGTCTTCGATTACGCCATGGGTGAAATTGCCGACGGAGTATTCGGAGCCCTGCGCTCCAGCGGACCAGACCGCCTCACGGTCGCCGGTAAGCTGGGACTGCCGCAGGTCATCTGCCCCGGCGGGTCCGAGCACCTCGGGATCTTGGTCGACAAACCCAGCCAGGTTCCTGCCGGCTACGAAGACCACCAGATCACCTGGCACACCCCCTATGTCTTTGTTCCCCGCCTCAATGCCGAGGAACAAGCCAGAGTCGCCGCCTGCATCGGCGAGCGCCTGCAATACTCCCAAAAGAACACCGCCTTCCTCATGCCCCTCAAAGGTGTGTCGAGCTACTCGGCCGAAGGTGGTGAGCTTTACAACACCGACCTCGACGCCGCCTACTGGGACGCGCTCCAGAAGGAACTTCCATCACAAGTGGAAGTGGAAGCACTTGAGCTCACCGCGGAAGATCCGAAATTTGTCGAGACCGCAGTGGCCAAGCTGATCAGCATGATCGAGGCCTAACAACACCCTTTCTTTCCTAGAAAACACAACCCTAACCACCACAACTAACCCAATACCAATACTATGGCTGACTTAGACGACATCAGAGACGGAGACAACTTCGGTCTCAACACACCCGCAGACACCAGCAAGTTTTACCTCAAAGGCATGAACAGTGCTTCCTGGGGCGTAAAAAACCGCATGTCTCGCATCTTCAACCGCAAGTCCGGACGCACCGTGATGCTTGCTTTCGACCACGGTTTCCTCATGGGACCCACTTCCGGTCTTGAGCGCATCGACCTCAACATCGCTCCTCTCGCCGAGGAAGCTGACTGCTTGATGGGTTGCCGCGGCATGATCCGCACCTCCATCCCTGCGGAAAACACCAAGCCAATCTGTCTGCGCACAGATACCGGCACCACCATCCTCACCGAAATGAACCACAACGTGCTCATTTCCGAAGCGGAAGCCATCAGCATGAACGTATCCGCCATGGCCGCTATGCTCGCCATCGGTGATGCCGACACCGAGGCATCCACCATCGCCAACTTCAGCAAGCTGGTCGATATCGGAAACAAATACGGCATCCCCGTCATGGGTGTGACCGCCGTGGGTAAAGACATGGCTCGTGACTCACGTTACTTCGGCCTCGCTTCCCGCGTTTGCGCTGAGAACGGTGCTTCCATCGTGAAAACATACTACACCGAAGGCTTCGAGAACGTCGTGGCAGCCTGCCCCGTTCCTGTGGTCATCGCCGGTGGTAAGAAGCTTCCTGAGCTCGAAGCTCTCGAGCTCTGCCACAAAGCGATCCAGTGCGGCGCCGCAGGTGTCGACATGGGCCGCAACGTCTTCCAGTCCGAGGCTCCCCTCGCGATGATGAAAGCCGTGAAGGAAGTGGTGCACAACAACGCCACTCCAGCCGAGGCATTCGACGTCTTCAACACCGTGAAGAACGAAGCCTAACAAACAATCAGCAATCCGGCCGATCCCTGCGATCGGCCGGATTCACTTTTTTTCAAGATTATGCCACACAGCGACAAACTCGACCGCCTGAAGTCCGTCACCAGCGGAGCTCCCCAGCTTAGCATTGGCACCCTGACCGGTGACATGATGCACCAAGCCAACGATATTCAGATCCTTGAGAGCGAGGGCATTCAGCTACTCCATCTCGATGTCATGGACGGCACTGTGTGGCCCAAGATTTCCGTCGGATCCGGCTTCCTCGCCGGACTGAAAACCGACCTCCTGAAAGACGTCCACCTGCTGACCTCCCATCCTGAGAAGCACGTGGCCGATTTCGCCGCTGCCGGAGCAGACATCATCACCGTGCAGATTGAACAATGCGATGATGTCGCCGCCACCCTCACCAGCATCCGCGAAGCGGGCTGCCTGGCCAGTGCCGGCATTTACCCCACCACACCCATCGAGGAGCTGCTGCCTTACCTCGACCTCTGCGATGTGGTTTTCCTCCTTTCCATCGGACCTGACACTGGTAAACAAACATACTTCGATGTCGTGGCCGATCGCATCAGCCAACTGCGCGATGCCAAACCTGAACTTGTGCTTGCGATCGATGGTGCGGTGAAGAAGGACAACGTCGGCGAGCTCGCCGCAATGCAGTCCGACCTCATCGTCACCGGCTCCGCCATTTTCGACGGTGTCGATCCATCAGCCAACATCCAAGCGATGACCGCTTCCATCAACAACCAGTAACCCCCACCCTCATTTCAAATTATGTCTCAAGAACTTCTAGAAAAAGCCAAAGCTCGCAAAGCCAGCTTCTCCGCCGATCAGTCCGATCCCCTGAAACCTCACGCCGGTAAAGTGGCCATCGTGACCGGTGCCTGTGGCGGCATTGGCCGAGCCACGGCTGAGAAACTTCACGCAGACGGCGCCATCGTCGTCGGCATGGACATCAACCCCGCCATCACCGAAAACCTGCAAGGCGAAGGCCTCAGCGGCGTGGTCTGCGACATCACCGATGACGCTGCCTTGGAAGCCGCGGTCGACCAAGTGGTCGCCGATCACGGTGGACTCGATATCGTGGTCGCCAACGCCGGAATTTTCAAATCCGGTGAATACATCGATGTCCTCGGTGACAGCTGGGATCTGCACATGAAGATCAACCTCACCGCGACCCAGCGCTTTCTGCGTTTCTCCATCCCCTATCTCAAGGAAGGGATCGATGCCTCCATCATCATCATCGGCTCGCGGAACTTCAGCGCACCCGGGCCTGGCGCCGCCGCTTACTCGGTGACCAAAGCCGGTGTTACCCAGCTGGCTCGTGTGGCTGCTCTTGAGCTCGCTCCCTTCGGAGTGCGCGTCAACACCCTGCACCCGGATGCTGTCTTCGATACCGAAATCTGGACCGAAGAAGCTCTGAAAAAGTCCGCCGATCGCTACGGCATGACCGTGCAGGAATACAAAACCAAAAACCTGCTGCGCACCGAAATCAAATCCACTGATATCGCCCTGATGGTCAGCACGGTCGCCGGGCCTGCGTTCAAAGCCACCACCGGTGCTCAGATCCCAATCGACGGTGGTAACGATCGCGTCATCTAATCGCGTCACGATTGAAAGAATTAGAATCCCCAAAACGCATCTAAGTTTACCATATTATGAAACCAGTCATCACTTTATTCACCGCTGCGACGCTAACGGCATCGTCACTGTATGCGGCTCAACCTGCCGACCACCTCGTCTTCGAGGGCGGTGAAGGCCCCGGCAAAGGGAAACACATCGTGCTGATCGCAGGTGACGAGGAGTATCGCTCCGAGGAAGCCATGCCCATGCTCGGCCAGCTTCTCTCCAAGCATCACGGCTTCAAATGCAGTGTGCTTTTCTCCTTGGACGACAAGGGCAACGTAGACCCCAATAACCAGAAAAGCTTGTCGCACCCCGAGTCGCTCGACTCTGCGGACCTGATCGTGACCTCCATCCGCTTCCGTGGCTGGGGTGATGATGCCATGGAGAAGTTTGATGCGGCTTACAAACGTGGCGTGCCATTTGTCACCCTGCGCACCTCAAACCACGGGTTCAAGTTCGGCAAAAACAGCAAGTGGGCAAAGTATTCTTTCAATGCCAAGGAAGACACCGGCTGGAAAGGTGGCTTCGGACAGCAGCTGTTCGGCATGACCTGGATCGCTCACCACGGCAAACACAAGGTCGAGGGCACTCGCACCATCGTGGAAGAGGCCAACAAAGATCACGCCATCCTCAACGGCGTCGGCACGATTTTTGCCGAGTCGGACGTTTACACTGCACGTCCTCCAAAGGAAGTGAACGTGCTGCTGCGCGGTGTGGTGACCAAGACTCTTGAGCCAAACTCCGAAGCCGTCGAAGGCAAGAAAAACGATCCCATCCAGCCCGTCGCTTGGACCAAGCTTCACAAAAACGAAGAAGGGAAAACCAATCGCATTTTCAACACCACCATGGGCGCTGCCAGCGACTTGGATGATGCCAACCTTCGTCGCTTGGTTGTCAACGCGTGCTACTGGGGCCTCGAACTCGAAGTTCCCGCCAAGGCCGTGGTCGATGTCCCTGCCGGCTACCAGCCAACCTTCTACGGATTCAAGAAATTCAAAAAGGGCAAAAAGCCAGCCTTCTTCATCCCCGGTGATGCCGCCGCGGGAGTCAAGGGCGCTGCCGGTGTCACCGGTCAGGCAGGCACTCTGGAAGCCAAGCAAAATGGCAACATTGTGATCCTCGGCGCAGGAATGGCCTCACGCATGGTGAAACACAGCCATTTCGAAACTGAGCTGCAACTGCGTTTTCCCGGTAAAAAACTCACCATTCGCAACATCGCGGACGAGGGTAACACCCCCGGATTCCGCCCACAGCCAGGTCGCGACTACGACGGTCAATACGCCTTCCCCGGTGCCAAAGACCTCGTTCCCAAAGAGCTGCAGAACAAAACCGGCAGCAAAGGCCACTACGAAACTCCCGATCAATGGTTGAACCGCCTCAAGCCGGACACCATCATCGCATTCTTTGGCTACAACTCTTCCTTCGGTGGCGCCGCTGATGTGGATCGCTACAAGAAAGAGCTCGCCGCCTTCATCGATCACACGCTGAAGCAGCAATACGATGGCAAGAGCGCGCCGCAACTGGCGATCGTCTCCCCCACCGCCGTGCAAGATCTCTCTGCTACCCACCACACTCCCAAGGGTGACACCCAGAACGAGAACTTGGCTCTCTACACCAAGGCGATGAAAGAAGTTTGCGCAGACAAGGGTGTGCTCTTCGTCGATGCCTTCTCCCCATCCAAGGCGGTTTTCGATTCTGCCAAGGAGCCACTCACCATCGATGGTGCGCTGCTCAATGACAAAGGTTACAAGTGGCTTGCCGGCCGTCTTGCCGACGACCTCTACGGTAAGAAATCAGCCGACCGCACCCACGAAAAACTCGTGCACGCTGCCGTGGCTGAGAAGAACTGGGTCTGGCACAACCTTTACAAGATTCCTAACGGTGTCCACGTTTACGGTCGTCGTTACAAACCTTACGGTCCTCAGAACTACCCGGACGAACTGAAGAAACTTGCCGAAATGGCTGAGCTTCGCGATTGGGCCGTCTGGCGTGCACTGAAAGGTGAGAAATCAGACCTCACCAAGGCCGATGCCAAAACGCACAAACTTCCTGAAGTCCCCACCAACTACAAGCCGTCCAAGAAAAACGGTAACACTGAGTATCTCACTGGTAAGGAAACTCTCAAGAAGCTCAAGGTTCCCGAAGGTTACAAAATCGAGCTCTTCGCCGATGAGAAACAGTTCCCTGACCTGGCGAACCCAGTACAAATGTCATTCGATGGCAAAGGCCGCCTCTGGGTAGCTTGCATGCCTTCCTATCCACACTGGAAACCCGGTGACCCACGTCCCCAGGACAAGCTGCTCATCTTTGAAGACACCGACAACGACGGCAAAGCCGACAAGCAAACGGTTTTCTATGACAAGCTGCACCTCAGCATCGGATTCGAACTGGCACCTGAAGGCGTCTACGTTTCCCAGGCCGACTCCTTGATCCTGCTTCAGGACACCGACAAAGACGGCAAGGCGGATAAGAAGACTTACCTCGCCAGCGGCTTTGACGATCACGATACCCACCACGCGATCTCCGCATTCTGCGCCGATCCATCCGGTGCTATCTACATGGGCGAAGGGGTCTTCCTTCACTCCAATGTCGAAACCGTCTACGGCACCCACCGTGGAACCAACGGAGGATTCTTCCGTTACAATCCGAAGCGTCGCCACCTCGAGCGCACCGCTCAGCTGAATATTCCCAACCCATGGGGTATCACCTTCGATAAGTGGGGACAGAACTTCTTCCTGCACACATCAGGCACCCGCGTGAACTGGATGATGCCCGGCACCATCAAGTCCACCTACGGAAAAGGCATGAACGCCTCACGTGACCTGATTAGCTCAAACAGCGTGCGTCCTACCTCAGGCATCGAGATCGTTTCCAGCCGCCATTTCCCCGATGAAGTTCAGGGAGATCTGCTGATCAACAACAACATCGGATTCCTCGGCATCAAGCAGCACGAGCTGACTGACGACGGCACCGGTTACAAGACCAAGTTCCGCCATGACATGCTGAAATCGGAGGAAGGTAACTTCCGCCCTGTCGACCTCGAGTTCGCCCCTGATGGTTCACTCTATGTCATCGACTGGTCCAACGTCCTGATCGGTCACATGCAGCACAACGCCCGTGATCCGCATCGCGACCACGTGCACGGCCGCATTTACCGCATCACTTATCCATCACGTGATCTGGTGAAACCCGCTAAGATCGACGGAGCATCCATCGACGAACTTCTGGAAAACCTGAAGGTCTACGAAGATCGCACCCGCTACCGCACCCGCCGCGAACTTCGTGGTCGTGACACCAAGGAAGTCCTTGCTGCGATTAAGAAGTGGACCGCTGGTCTGGATAAGTCAGATGCCAACTACGAGCACCACCTGCTGGAAGCCCTCTGGGTCACCTGGGGCCACGATGCCATCGATCAGGATCTCCTGAACCAGTTGCTGCAATCGAAGAACTACAAAGTTCGCGCCGCTGCTGTCCGTGCCCTGCGCTACAACGGTCACTTGGTCAGCAATCAAGCTAAACTGCTGAAAACAGCCGCTGGTGATGAACATGGTCGCGTCCGTCTGGAAGCCATCGCCGCCGCCTCATGGCTCGATGATAGCTCTGCCAAAAATGAAATCCTCGCAGTCGCCGAACAAAGCGATGTGGATTCATGGATGAAGGACGCTCTCAAAGTGGCCAAAGGTCAAGACGGTGGTCCTCGTGAGCCAAAGGTGAAAATACCCAAGTATTTGAGCAAGGCAGACAAGGCTCTGTTCAAGGCTGGACACGAAATCTACCACCGTGAAGCACACTGTGCCACCTGTCACCAAAACGACGGCAAAGGGCTTCCCGCTGCCAATTTCCCACCAATCGCCAAAACCAAGTGGGCCACCCAGGATCCGGAGCGTCTGATTAAGCTCTCCCTGAAAGGCCTCACCGGACCGATCAAGGTGCTGGGTAAAGACTACAACGGCTCGATGACGCCATTCGAGGGTCTGCTCAACGATAAGGAAATGGCCGCCGTGCTCACCTTCGTGCGTAACAGCTTTGGCAACAAAGCGAGCTCGGTATCGCCCGAGCAAGTGAAGAAGGTGCGTGCCGAGCTCAAAGGTCAGCCCGACCTACTGAACCCAGCCGATCTGCTGAAACAGCATCCGCATCAATAAGCCTTCGCTGAAGCGATCATTCTCAAGCCCCCTCTGCCCGATCCGGCAGAGGGGGCTTTTTTTGTGGCTCGGAAACGAAAATGCACCCACCGATGCCTGAAAGATAGCTGGCGGTGGTCTACGTCTGTATTAGTCTGAATGAACCCACCATGCTGAGCCTCTTCACCACCTCCACAAAACATCACATTTCACTCGTCGCCGCTATCTTCGGGGCGCAGTGCATGGTGACCTTGGCCGACGAACGCCAAGTCAGCTTCAACGATGAAATCAGGCCGATTTTCAACCAGCACTGCACCGCCTGCCACGGTGGCGTGAAGATGGCGGGTGATCTTTCCCTGATCTATCGCCAGCTGGCACTCGGCAAAGGGAAGTCCGGGAAACCCACCATCGTGCCCGGCCACCCGGAACAATCTGAGCTCATGCGCAGGATCACCACCGAGGATCCGGACGAGCTGATGCCTCAGCCGAAACATGGCCCCCGTCTCAGCGAGGAGCAAGTGGACTTGATCCGGACATGGATCCGACAAGGCGCCGAGTGGCAGGTGCACTGGGGTTTCGAGCCCCCCCGGCAGCCGGAGCTGCCGCAGAACCAGCTCGACTGGGGTCGGAACCGGATTGATGCCTTCATACTGGCTCAGATGGAACAGCGCGGCTTGACACCATCGCCGCGTGCCGGCTCGGCCGAACTCTTGCGCCGCTTGTCCTTCGATCTCACCGGCCTGCCGCCCACGCTGGACGAGCTCGATGCCTTTGAAAAAGCCAATGCGGAAAACCCGGAGGCCGCATGGCACACCGAAGTCGAACGCCTGCTGGCATCGCCCGCCTACGGCGAACGCTGGACTTCCGTATGGATGGATCTTGCTCGCTACGCCGATAGCGAAGGCCTAGGCGCCGATCGCAAACGCGATGTCTGGCCTTACCGTGATTGGCTGATCCGCGCGTATAATTCCGATATGCCCTACGATGCATTCACCATCAAACAGCTGGCTGGAGACTTGTTGGAAGAACCAAGCTATGACGATCGAATTGCCACCGTGTTCAACCGCCTTACCCAATCGAACGCCGAGGGTGGCACCGACGACGAGGAGTTCCGGGTCGCAGCGGTGATGGATCGGGTCAATACCACCTGGGAAGTCTGGCAGGGACAAACCTTCGCTTGCGTGCAATGTCACAGCCACCCCTACGACACCTTCGAACACGACGAATACTACAAATTCCTCGCCTTTTTCAACAACGACCAGGATGCCGATCAGGCCCACCACGCACCGACTCTCCGTGTCCCCCGGGCCGTCGATGATTACCCGCGTGCCGAACAATTACAGGCTGCATTTGCCCGTTCCGAGGCAACGTATTATGACCACGGTCGGCAACAAATTTCCACCGCCACCTGGCAGCCAGTGCGGTCGGCCTCAGTGACGTCTTCACCGACCCGTAGCCAAGTCGTCCAAGGCGAGACCAGCAGCGAGGTGCGCACCGTAGGCAATGTCGCCAGGAACACCGAGTTCAACCTGCACTGGAAACCGCAGACGAAACGTCTGGACGCCATCAAACTCACCTTCCTCCCGAAGGACCCCGAGGTCGCGGTCTCGCAGCCGGAAAATGGCTCCGTCCTGAGCTATGCCGAGCTGCGTGTCACCAGCGCCAATGGCGAGCAGCGCAGCATTCCCTTCCGTCACATCATTCCGGACAGCACCGAGTCCTCGCTGTATCCGGAGCACTCCCTCAATGCCAAGAATAGCTCTGGCTGGGGTCCCTACACCAAGATGTTCCACTCTCGTTGGGCCGTCTTGGTGCCAGCTGAGCCGGTGATGTTAGAAGCCGGTAGCGAGGTGACGCTGCACACCCGCCACCGCGTTTTTTACAATTCCGCCTTTGTGCTGGTGCCTCATCGATTCCAAGTCAGCTACTCCGCCGAGCCTTCCTGGGACGCTTGGCGCGACCGCGGAGTCGAAGACAAGCAACAGTTCCTCACCTCCCGCTCCGGCTACCTCGGCATCAAAGGTCCCTCCATTCCCGTCATGGCCCGCCGTGATGCCCAGCTGGCTCGGAAGTCGCACCTCTTCGAACGGGGCAACTGGCTGGAGTTTGGTAAAGAAATCACCGCAGCGGATACCCCCGCGGCCCTCCCCTCCATGAAGGTGCGCGGAGATCAAGCGGATCGACTCGATATGGCGCGCTGGCTGGTGTCCAAGCAGAACCCACTCACCGCCAGGGTGGAGGTGAACCGCTATTGGCAGCAACTGTTTGGTCGCGGCATCGTGGAGACCTTGGAAGACTTCGGATCGTCCGGCATGGCCCCTACCCACCCTCAATTGTTAGATGACCTCGCAGTGCGTTTTCAGACCGAGTTCAAGTGGAGCCGCAAGGCGCTGCTTCGTGAAATTGTCATGTCCGCGACCTATCAGCAAACCGCCACCGCCGATGCCGCCAAACGAGCCAAGGATCCGGACAACGTCTGGCTTTCCTACGCCCCCCGCCGCCGCATCCGTGCCGAAGCGGTGCGCGACATGGGTCTGGCCGTCTCCGGCCTGCTGAGTGACAGCCTCTACGGTCATCCCACTTACCCACCGATTCCTCCGGGCGTTTGGCAACCTTTCCAAGGTGGTGACAAATGGAGCACACCGAAGGTGGGCGACCCCCAACGCTACCGCCGTGCGCTCTACACCTACTGGAAACGAAGCATCCCCTACCCGGCGCTGCTCTCGTTCGATACCCCGACGCGTGAAATTTGTTCGAAGCGCCGCCTCATCAGCAACACACCTGTGGCCGCCCTCACCACCCTCAACGACGCCGCATTTGCCGAGTTTGCCCAGGGGCTGGCACGGAGGATGAAATACGATACCCAAGGCACGCTGGAAGATAAAATTGCCCTGGGATACCGACTCGCTACCTCGCATCGGCCAGACACCAAAACACTCGAACTCCTCGTTCAAACCTACCAAGACCTTGAATCCAACTATCGTCAAACCCCGGCAGAAATGAAAGGCATGGCCGGCACACCCGATGGCGCCGCCTTCACCGTGCTAGCCTCCCTTTTGCTTAACCTGGACGCCGCGATCACCAAATAAACCATGGACATTTTTCAACAACTGCAAGCCGAGAAACTTCAGCTCGCCACACGCCGCCACTTCCTACGCGACTGCGCCACCGGTCTCGGTTCCATGTGGCTCGCCATGCAGGGACAAAAGGCAATGGCAGCCGGTGGTGGTCCGCTGAAGTTAAACCATAATCCGAATGCACCGCTGACACCCATCGCTCCGAGTTTTGCCCCGAAGGTGAAACGCGTGATCTACATTCACATGATCGGAGCGCCCAGCCAGCTGGAGCTGTTTCACTACAAACCGGAGCTGGAAAAATACGATGGCAAGGACTGCCCCCAGGAGTATCTCGAGGGCCAGCGTTTCGCCTTCATCCAGGGGACGCCAAAATTGTTAGGCCCCGTCTACCCGTTCAAACAATACGGAGATTCCGGTGCCTACGTATCCGATCGCATGCCGCACTTGGCCAAACACGTGGACGATCTCTGTTTCATCCACAGCATGAAGACGGACCAGTTCAACCACGGCCCGGCGCAGTTGATGATCCAAACCGGAAACCAAAACCTCGGTTACCCGTCGCTTGGCTCATGGGTCAGTTGGGGGCTCGGCTCGGCGAACAATAACCTGCCCGGCTTCATGGTGCTGCTGTCCGGTGGACGCTTGCCACGCGTGGGTAAATCACTATGGGGCTCCGGCTTTTTGCCATCCGTTTATCAAGGGGTGCAATGCCGCTCGACCGGCTCTCCCATCCTCAACACCCAGAACCCGGCGGGGGTGAGTCGCGAGGTTCGTCGGCGGACCTTGGACAGCCTGAATCAGATCAACCAGCAGCACTACGATCAGGTGGGCGATCCGGAAACCTTGACCCGCATCGCGCAATACGAAATGGCCTTCCGCATGCAAACATCAGTGCCGGAGGTGATGAATATCAAGGACGAGCCGAAACATATTCACGAGATGTATGGCACGGAGCCAGGGAAGGAATCGTTTGCTAACAACTGCCTGCTGGCACGCAAATTGATCGAGAACGACGTCCGCTTTGTCCAACTCTACGATTGGGGTTGGGACTCCCACGGCTCAAATAAAAACGAGGCGCTGAACTACGGTTTCCGCTCGAAGTGCCAGCAAACCGACAAACCGGTGTCCGCCTTGCTGACCGACCTGAAACAGCGTGGACTGTTAGAAGACACTTTGGTCGTCTGGGGCGGCGAGTTCGGCAGGACTCCCATGCAGGAAAACCGCGGTGGAGGTGAAGCCACCTTGGCCGGTCGGGATCACAACCCCAATGCCTTCTCCATTTGGATGGCAGGCGCCGGGGTGAAAAAAGGATTCTCTTACGGCGAGACCGATCAGTTAGGTTACAACGTGACCAAGGATCCGGTGCATGTGAGAGACTTCCACGCCACCTTGCTGCACATGATGGGCTACGATCACAATCGCCTCTCCGTTCCCTTCCAAGGTCTCAACCAGAAACTCACAGGGGTGAAAAAAGCCCATGTAATCAAAGGGTTCCTCGCCTGATTAGGTATTCACGTTGATGATGACCATCAACCTGCGGCTCGGCGAGAGAATGAAGAAATCGATGTTCCCGACATTGGCGTTCGGGCCGGATCCGTGCATATCGTAGAAGTAGCTGTAGTAGTTACCCTCCTCTTGCAGCAGCGACATGAACAACGCCCGGTTACTATCGCTCTGGCAGGCGTGTTCTGCAAACTGAACAAATGCCTGTTCCTCCACTCGCGGCGGCGTTGCTTTCCATCGCTCCACCTGCCAGTCGCTGCGGTAGCGGCCTCGTTGTGGGAATTCGCTCCTTAGGTGCTGCGCCGGGTCTTGCCATGCCACCGCGACATGTTCAGGCAGCACAAACATTTCCATCGAGGTGCCGTCACCAAGAAAACTGCGCTCCGTATGCACAGCCTTCCCTGTTGGGTTCAGGCGAAAAGCGTGACCGGTGAGCGACTTCATTTGGCTCCGCTCGTGAAGGATGCCCGACCCCGGCAAAACACGCAAAGGCCCACCCATGATGTAGAGCTGAGCGACCAGCAAGGCGAGCAGCAGACCGGCCCGCTTCAGATCTTTGCGCTGCCACGCGCGGTAAGCATAAAAGGCGAACAGAATCAGCCCGAGGTATAAACCTGTGACAAAGATAAGGCTATAGAATTTAAACAGCATCATGCTTCCACGGCTTCCATTTCAGGTTCCGAATGCCATGTGTGCGGAATGTCGCGCATCAATAAAGCGTGATCGAAGGCAATACTTCCCTCGGGGAAAATTGACCGATCGTCGAAGTAGGTCGAACTAACCGATTCCACCTCCAGAGGCGACACCTTCCAGCGCTCCGTTTTCAACAGCAAACCATCAAGTCGCTTCGTGCCCGGGCAGGACGAGTATCCTATGCAGCCTTGTTCGAAAAATGCGGACGAGGCGGCCAAATCATCGAAGACGGAATCGACTGGAAAGGTCTCTGTTTCCAGGGCACAAAAATCAACCAAGGGACTTGCGTAATCATCTGCCTGCACCGTCATCCGGATGCGGCCATCATGATCTTCCACTTCGAACTTCGACAGGTGGTGCACACCGGGAAAGACCCGGCCACCAGCCAGCGCATTGAGTTGGGAGTCGGTGTCGCGTCTCGGCACAAAGACGCCTCGCTGAGTCTCCCCGCCCCGCGACCACTCCACCCCGATCCGGTGCGCCGAGTTCTCGCTGGCGATACCCACCATTGCCGGCATGCCCTTTGGCCGGATTTGCTCCAGCCGAATCAGACAGATCCCCGCGATGGCGTAATCACCGACGCATTGAGCTCGGAAATTTCCGGGCAGCACAGCAGCGAGCACCGCGGGATCGACACGGTAGTTCAGCAAGATACGTCGGCGGATAACGCCTTGAATGGTCGGGATTTTCATCTGCCGTCAGCCTCCAATGGAATCTGGGCTTTGTCAGGCTTGAAAATCGGCGGATTCCTGTCAGAACGCCGTCGTTCATGATTCCTTTTATTTCACCTCACGAAACATCCGCTGCGCAAAAACTGAACGGTCTGGTCATGCACGACCACCGTTTTCAGCTGCCACTCGATTACCAGCAGCCGGAAGGTCCGATGATTGAGGTCTTTGCGCGCGAAGTCTGTCTGCGCGACAAGGATGCCGATAAAAATCTGCCCTGGATGATCTTTTTCCAAGGCGGGCCGGGCTTTGCTTCCCCCCGCCTTCATGGCAAATCCGGATGGATCGGTGAGGTGCTCAAGAGCCATCGCTTACTGCTGCTCGATCAACGAGGCACCGGCCTCAGCTCCCGCATCCTGCCCCAGACCTTGGCCACCCTGCCCGACGCACAGGCCCAGGCGGACTACCTCACCCATTTCCGCGCCGATAACATCGTGCGCGATGCCGAGGCGATTCGTCATACCTTGTTAGGTGCCGACAAGAAATGGAAGGGTGCCGGCCAGTCCTACGGTGGTTTCTGCCTGTTGAGCTACCTCTCGATGCACCCGGAAGGCTTGTCCGGCGTTATCATCACCGGTGGCGTGGCCTGCGTGAAACGCCATATCGAGGACAACTACCGCATTACCTACCAGCGTGTGCTGGAGAAAAATGAGGCCTTTTACCGTCGTTATCCCGCCGATGAGGAGCTGGCGCGCAAGATCGCCAAGCACTTGGACGAGCACGAGGTCATGCTGCCCAGCGGGGTTCGTCTGACTTCACGCCGCTTCCAGCAGCTCGGCATGGCCTTTGGCGCCAGCGGCGGTTTTGAGTCGATCCATTACCTGATGGAAGGTGCCTTTGTCGAGGGAGCCAGCGGTGAAGAGCTCAGCTACGATTTTCTCAGCCAAGTGGAACGCCACAGCGGCTATGAGACCAACCCCATTTTCTGCATCCTCCACGAGAGCATCTACGCGGAAGGTTATGCCACCCAGTGGGCGGCCGAGCGTGTGCGTGCCGAGTTTCCGGAAGTGGACGCCGCCGAGGGACGCTTTATCTTCACCGGGGAAATGATCGCGCCCTCGATGCTCGATGATTACATCGCCCTGCAGCCGCTGAAAGAATGCGCCGAAATCCTCGCGCAGAAATCCGATTGGGGCCCGCTCTACGACCTCGAGCAACTCGCTCGCAACGAGGTCCCAGTGGTGGCCATTTCCTACTACGATGACATGTATGTGCCCATCGAGTGGTCGGCTGAGACCGCCAAGCACATCCCCCATTTCCAGATCTGGGTCACCAATGAATGGGAACACAACGGCATTGGGGTCGATGGACCGCGTATTTTTGGTCGCTTGCTGGAAATGCTGGCCGACGCCAAATAGCCGCCAAGCCCTACAAATCAGAGGACAAATGCCCGTCATGGTTCTTGACTCGCCGCCCCCGCGCCCCTAGTTTTCCGCCCCCGCAAGGCAGAATCTGCCCTCAGACATCCTTTTTTCCAACTACGACCATCATGAACATCACTGTTGATAAACAACCAGAATGCACCGCAACTCTGCGTGCAGAAATTCCTGCCGATAAAGTTTCCACCGAGCGCAAAGACATCGTCAAAGCTTTTGGTGCTCAAGCAAAGATCCCCGGTTTCCGCCCAGGAAAGACTCCCGTTTCCGTCATCGAAAAACGTTTTGCCAACGACATCAAAGCCGAACTCGAACACCGCCTGATCAGCGAAGCTTGTGGCGAGGCCATGAAGCAGGACGAAGAGCTAAAAGTACTCGACTTCAAAAAACCGGAAACAGCCGACTTCGCCGATGACGGGTCGTTCAATCTCACCATGCCAATGATCCTGGCTCCTACCTTCGAGCTTCCTGAATACAAGGAACTGGAAGTGAAAATCCCAGCCGCAGGTGCTACCGACGAGGAAGTCCAGCGCGAGCTTGATGGTGTGCTCGAGCGTTATGCCGACTACACCGACATCGAAGACCGCTCGCTGGAAACTGGCGACATCGCGGTGATCGATTTCACCTCCACTCTCGACGGCAAACCTCTCGAAGAAGCCGTTGGCAAACCTGTGGGTGTGCTCGGTGGCAAGGAAGACTACTGGATTCAGATCAAGGAAGACTCCTTCCTCCCAGGCTTCGCCAAGCAACTTGAAGGCGCAGCCAAGGACGAGACCCGCGAGGTCACCAGCTCTGTGGGCGAAGACTTCCCTCTCAGCGACCTGCACGGCAAGGACATCGTGTTCTCCGTCACCGTCAAAGGCATCAAGGAGCAGAAACTTCCCGAGCTGAACGACGAGTTCGTTTCCGAGACCCTCCAGTTCGGCAAAGACAAAACCGTCGACGATCTGAAAGAGCTCATCTCCGAGCAGATCACCCAGCAAAAAGGCCAGCAGATCGAAGAGTCCAAGGTGAACCAAATCGTCGAGCAGCTCCTCGAGCGCGTCGATTTCGCCCTGCCTGAAGAAATGGTTTCCCAGGAAGCTCAAAGCAGCGCAGACGACATGGTAGCCCGCGGTGCTCAGTCCGGCATGAGCGACGAGCAAATCGCCGAGCAGCAGGAAGAAATCATCGCCACCGCCCAGGTGCAGGCACGCAACAACCTGAAGACCAACTTCATCCTCCAGGAAATTGCCCACGCTGAGAAAATCGCCGTCACGGACAACGAAGTGGTGCAACGCATCAGCGCCATGGCCGAGCAGCAGAAGAAAGCTCCTAAAGCTCTCATGCGCGAGCTGCAGAAGTCCAACCGCATTTCCAGCATCAGAAATTCCATTCTTATCGGCAAGGCCATTGACTTCTTAGTAGACAGCGCGAAAGTGGAGGAAATCAAGGCTGAGGAAGCTGAAGCCTAACATCCTGGCACTTCGGTGCCACGGGCTTCCCCTCACCTGATTCCAAATACTCAATTCCCATTCAACTATGGATTCAACGCCTCAAAATAACTACTACATCCCCACCGTCATCGAATCTGACGGCCGTGGAGAACGCGCCTTTGACATCTACTCCCGTCTGCTCAAGGACCGGATTATTTTCATCGGCACCGGCATTGACGACGGTGTGGCCAACTCGGTCATCGCCCAGATGCTTTTCCTCCAGATGCAGGACCCTAAAAAGGACATCCACATCTACATCAACTCCCCGGGAGGATCAGTCACCGCAGGTCTCGCGATCTATGACACCATGCAGTTCCTGACCTGTGATGTGAACACCTACTGCATCGGCATCGCCGCCTCCATGGGCGCTGTGCTGCTGACAGCCGGCACCGAGGGCAAGCGTTTCTGCCTGCCGAACTCACATGTCATGATCCACCAAGTTTCCGGTGGAGCCCAGGGCACCGCAGCGGATGTCGAGCGCACCATCGGCTTCATGTTCGGCCTGAAAAAGCGTCTGAACAAGATCCTCGCCCACCACACCGGCAAGTCCGAGGAACAGGTGGAAAAGGACGCCGATCGCGACAACTACATGTCCGCCGAGGAGTCAGCCGCCTATGGCCTGGTGGACAAAGTCCTCGAGAGCCGCAAGGAACTGCCTCTCACCGAGGATTCCAAAAATGACAGCGATGACGGGAAAAAATAGAGTTTCCCCTCTCATCTAGGCTATCTTCTGGGCGTCGGAGCGAATAATCACTCCGGCGCCCGTTTTTCTTTCTCTATCGACATCTCTTCCCGAATCCTGTTGGATTCAATTTACTCCACGAACTTTAAGAACTTTTTATGGCTCGAACATCCAATCTCACCATGTGCTCCTTCTGTGGCAAAAGCCACTCAGAGGTCAAAAAACTCATTGCCGGGCCTGCCGTCTATATCTGCAACGAGTGTATCGAAGTCTGCTCCTCCATCATGGAGAAGGAGCTCGGCCAGAGCACAGGGGCCGTTTCCGAAACTCAGATCACCCAGGACGAGGTCATGACTCCTGAGCAGATCACTAAAAAACTCAATGACTTTGTGATTGGTCAGGAGCGTGCCAAGAAGGTGCTCGCCGTGGCCGTCTATAATCACTACATGCGCCTGCGCCAGGATCATCTCAATCCATCGCCCGAATTCTCCGAGGTGGATATCGAGAAGTCCAACATTCTCATGCTCGGGCCAACCGGCTCAGGCAAGACTCTGCTGGCTCGAACCCTGGCCAAGGTGCTGGACGTTCCATTCACCATCGTCGATGCCACCACCCTCACCGAGGCTGGTTACGTCGGTGACGATGTGGAAAATATCATCCTACGCCTGCTGCAAGCCGCCGAATTCGACGTCGAGCGCGCCGAGCGGGGTATCATTTACGTCGATGAGATTGATAAGATCGGTCGCACCACACAGAACGTCTCCATCACCCGCGATGTGTCCGGTGAGGGAGTCCAGCAAGCCCTGCTGAAAATCCTCGAGGGCACCATCTGCAACGTCCCACCACAGGGAGGCCGCAAGCACCCGCAGCAAGAATACATCCAGGTCAACACCGAGAAGATTCTGTTCATCTGTGGCGGTGCCTTTGTCGGCGTCAACGATATCATCAGCCGTCGCCTCGGGAAGCATGTGCTCGGTTTCCACGAGGAAGACGAAGCTTCACAACACTCACTGGAATCAAGTGACCTGATGGAAAAAGCCGAGCCTGAGGATCTCCTCCACTTCGGCCTGATCCCCGAGTTCATTGGCCGACTTCCAATCATCTCCTCCCTGCGCGAACTCAGCATTGACGAGCTCATCGAGGTGCTCACCCAGCCACAGAACGCCTTGATCAAGCAGTATTCCAAACTGCTCGCCATGAGTGGTGTGAAGCTCAAGGTCACCAAGGAAGGCCTCGAGGCCCTGGCCGAGGAAGCACTCAAACGCGGCACCGGAGCACGGGCGCTGCGCTCGATCTTCGAGAAAATCATGCTCGAGGTGATGTATGATGTCCCTGGTCGCGACGATGTGGAGTCCGTCACCATCAACCGCGCCGTCGTGGAAGGCAAGAAACAGCCGATCATCCGCAAGAAACGCGCTGACGCCGCTTAGTCGCTCAAAGCGGAAACAACATTCTCAGATCCCACATGCTTCCCGGCGTGTGGGATTTTTTTTGCGCCTTAGTCGGTAAGGTCGCCAAGCTCTGCCGGCAGCGGACAGACCGGCGAGCGATTGGTCACCCGCACCCCGCTCCCCGTCAAGGCTACCTGCATCATCGCCAAGGCGGGTTTGATTTTATTTTCCAACTCCAGCGCGAGTGTGGTCGGCTGAGGGGCACCGCCTTCGTCGTAGGCTCGCCCCAAGCCACCAAGGTCCATTCCCACAATCTCAAGCTCCTTCGCACCGAGCCCAATGCAGATTTGCAGGGCGGCAAAGACCACATTACAGCCGGAAAACAAACCGTATTCGGGTCGGTGACTCCAACCGATCTGCGACTTGCCTGCCGAGTCGGCGGGAAATAGAAAGGGCCGACCCGACACACGGTTAAGCTCCAACAGTTGCCGCCAGGCTAACGAGGGCAAACCGTTCCACTGGTTCACCCGCTCGACCAATGCCAACGGCCGCGGCCCGATCACGGTAGGATGATGACGCAGCAGATAACTCATCGACATGGGGGGCGTGGCGAGAGGTATTTCCAGATTGTGCTCAAAGTGATAGCTGCAATGTCGGGTGAAATCAGGGTCGATCACCACCCAGAGGTCGGGCTGAATGCCGCGATCGGCCAAGAAACTGGGTGAGCCGTTGACGCCGACCACGGAGCAGCTTGACCGATCCAAGGCATCCCAGGCGAAGTCCTTTGCAGATGGCCCGGAGGCCACAATCACCACCTTTTCCTGAATCCGCTGCCGCCAACTGACGAGGCTTTGGGTTTCGAGCTTCTGGTCGCCGTGAACCAGGGAACAGGAGCCGTCGGGTCGATACTTGAATGTCGTTTGTGGCGAAATCTCACGCATATGGCGATAAGGAGACCTCCAGATTTTCCTCCTCAACCATGAGCTCCCGAACCCATCAGACCACCGCGCCAAGCCACACTTTCTCAGAACCTTAGGTCCAAAGCGCTGATTGAGCATGTTTTCCAGTTCCATTATCAAGGACGACCACTTCACGTCGTTCACCTGTCTCTAGCGCTTCCTTAGCATTTGACAACTCAGCTTATCTGACTTAATTGACAACTAAACATGCCTCGCAAAATTTCAGCCGTAGCCTTCATGCTGGTGATGACATTACTCATCACCCTGAAGCACCCTGTGCTGGGATATTGCCTTTGTTTGAATTCCTACTTCACCGGCGATTGCACCTGTGAAGTTGTCCAGACCAGCCAGACTGCTCCATCGGGCGCCAATTGCTCCAGCTGCTGCACGGACGATCACGGCATCGAAAGCATCGATATCGCCAAGATGACACCCTGTGACGACTGCACCCAGCGGCTCGATCTCAACGTCGGTGACTTTGTCTGGAATACCACCGTTCAGCTTCCTTCTGACGATCAGGACCAGTTCAATGATCTAACGCAGCCGAACACAGACCCGCTGCTCTTGGCTTCAATTTTTAGCCCGGGCCATGCACCCATCCGCGGTGATCCCCCGCCCTTGGCAGCCCTTGCTTCGGAGCCTTATCAAGGTTTCCCCATCTATCTCAGACACTCGGTGCTGAGACTTTGATTATATTTGTTAGAGCCACCGCTTGAACGGGTGGCACTGGGCGTGTGCTGATGCACAGGCTCTTTTTGATTTTTGCGGCCGCTTTGTTGCCGCTGACCCAGCTCGTCTTGCAGGACGTTTTTTAAACTGCACTCTAACACTTTTATCCATTCATGTCTCTCGCACAATTATCTCAATCTGCTGATTCCCACGACACTCCGTCCCGTGGCAAGCGTTCGTTTGCCTGGCTGTTACCGGTCGGTCTTCTCGTTGGTTTCCTCCTCATCATGGCCCTGCTGTTCGGCAGCCGCCTGATTCCTGCTACCGAAGTCACCACCGCTCCGGTCATCACCCTGCGCCAAGAAGCCAGTGTCGCCGCACAGCCCAGCACGCCCGACACCACCACCGAAACCGTGGTCACCAAGGGGCAAATGCTCTTCCAAGCATCCGGCTGGGTGGAGCCTGATCCCTACATCACCTACGTCCCTGCGCTGGTCAATGGCGTGGTCGATGAAGTCCACGTGCTCGAGGGTGAGCAGGTGAAAAAAGGTCAACTGCTCGCCACCCTGATCGACGACGATGCCAAGCTGAATGTCCAACAGGTGGAACAGAAAATCAAAAGCCACCAAGGCCGCATCGATGCCCACTGCCAGGCAGTGCACATCATCAACGCTGAAATTCGTGCCACCGAGAAAAAAATCACCGCACTCCGTGCCAGCGTCGCAGAAGCCCGCGACTTGACGCAGCGCTACGACAGGTTGCCCAAAGGCGCCGTGCCTCAACAACAGGTCGCCGCCGCCCGTTTCACCCTGCAACGCACCGAGGCCCTGGTCGCACAAGCCGAAGCCGAGCTACCGAAGCAGAAAGCCCAGATCGAACAGATCGAGTTTGAGCGTTTGTCGATGGAGTCGGTCCTCACCGAACTCAACACCGACCTCGCACGTGCCCAGTTAGCCCTCGACCGCACCCGCATCACCGCGCCCATGGACGGCATAGTGCTGCACCTGCACGTCGCCCCCGGCAAGAAACGGATGCTGACCATGGACGATCCCCATTCCGCCGTGGTGGTGGAGCTTTACGATCCGCAAAAACTCCAGGCACGTATCGACGTTCCTCTCACCGAGGCCGCAGGCATGCAGGTGGGACAGATTGTGGAAATCACATCTGATCTGCTGCCGGACATGACCTTCAATGGTCGGGTCACCCGCATCACCGGTCAGGCCGACCTCCAACGGAACACGCTGCAGGCGAAGGTCGCGATTGAAAAACCCGACATCCGTCTTCGCCCGGAAATGTTGGTGCGCGGCAAGTTTTTTGCCAAAGACGGCAGCCGGGCTGTGACTTCGTCATCGGGAACAAGTGCCAGCACTGGCCGACTCGCCATCTACGTGCCGGAAGAGGCCCTGGTCAATGACTCCTCCGTTTGGGTTGTCGATACCAACAACAAGGCCCGCCTCCGCAGTCTCGAACTCAGCAATGACAGTCGCGAGCAACACCGCCGCGTCCTCGATGGCATCCGCTCCGGCGAACACGTCATCCTCCCACCTCACGATCAACTCAAGGACGGCACTACCGTCAGTCCACAACCTATCAACTAACATGTCTTTTATTTCCATCCGCACATTATCCAAATCCTACTCCAAGGGCAAGTCCACCATCACCCCCTTGGATAAGCTCTCGCTCGAGGTGCCTCTCGGTGAGTTCCTCGCCCTCATGGGGCCGTCCGGCTCCGGTAAAACCACCCTGCTGAACCTCGTCGCAGGAATCGATACCCCAACCTCCGGAGAACTCTTTATCGATGGCCGCGATATCGCCAACCTGTCTCGCGCCGAGCTGACACGTTGGCGTTCGAAACACGTGGGCTACATCTTCCAGCTCTATCACCTGGTGCCCATCTTATCTGCTTACGAAAACGTCGAGCTACCACTTCTGTTAGGAAAGGCAAGCAAGTCCGAACGCCGGAAAAAAATAGAAGCCGCTCTGGATCTTGTCGGTCTGTCAGACCGAGCCCACCACCGACCTTCTGAACTCTCCGGAGGGCAGGAACAACGGGTCGCTATCGCCCGTGCCATCGTGCACGATCCAGGTCTGTTAGTGGCCGACGAACCCACCGGTGACCTCGACCGCGAGTCGGCCGATTCCATTTTGCGACTGCTGAACCAGCTCGCCAATGAACATGGCAAAACCATCGTCATGGTGACTCACGATCCCAAAGCCGCCGACGACGCCCACCGCACTCTGCACCTTGAAAAAGGGCAGCTCATCGAAAACCTGACTGCTTCCTAACATGAAATTACTCATCTTAGCTCTCAAGAATCTAACACGGCACCGGCTACGATCGCTGCTGACCATTCTTGGCGTCGCAGCAGGCATGTTCCTCTATGCCGCCGTGCAGACGATGCAGCACTCGCTGTCCGAAGCCACCGAGGCCAATGCCAATGATACCACGCTGGTGGTCTATCGCGAAAACCGCTTCTGCCCCACCACCTCCCGACTGCCGGAACATTACCTGCCCACGATCCAGCGTATCGAAGGAGTCCGCGAGGTCATCCCCATCCAGATCGCGGTGAACAACTGTGGAGCATCGCTCGATGTCATCACCTTCCGTGGTGTGCCACCCGAAACGTTGAAACAATATAACCCCGGTATCAATGTGCTGGAAGGTTCCTACGAAGACTTCACCAAACGCAGCGATGCTGCTCTGGTGGGGGTGAACTTTGCCCAAAGACGTGGACTGAAACCCGGCGATAAATTCGAAGCCGTCGGGGTGAATGTTTACGTTGCCGGCATCATCAGCTCTGATTCACCGCAGGACAACAATGTGGCCTACGTGCATCTGCCTTTCTTGCAACAAGCCTCACGCATTGGCTTGGGTATCGTTACCCAGTTCAATGTCCGTGTCGACTCTGCCGATCAGCTGGATTCGGTTGCGGCGAAAATTGACGAGACGTTCAGAGCCGATCAGCAACCGACCAATACCCGACCCGAGAAGGCCTTCTTTGCGGAAACCGCCAAACAGATGATCGAGCTCATCGGCTTCACCCGCTGGCTTGGTCTCGGTGCGGTGCTCGCGGTGTTAGGTCTGGTGGCCAATGCCGTGCTGCTGATTGTGCGAGGTCGTGTTAAAGAAACTGCGATCTTGCAGACTCTCGGATTTTCCAGAAAAGCCATCGCCGCCATGGTGATGATCGAGGGAATCTTGTTAGGCCTCATCGGAGGTGTTGTCGGCATTTTTGGATCTCTGATCTTCTTCCACTTCCGTGCCATCACAATCGGTAACGAAGGACTGACTCTCGCTCTCTCGCCAGATCCGCAAGTTGTCCTCAGCGGCATGACCGTTGCGCTCCTTCTCGGTTTGTTAGCTTCTGTCTATCCGGCATGGAAAGCAACCGCCCGCCCTCTGGTGAATTCACTCTCCTCATAACAGCCTCCCCGGAGGCGCAGACCATCGATTTCCTGATCCCCATTTCCTAATCACTATTTCCCATGCTACCATTCAGTTACGCCCTTAGAAACCTCTTCCGCGATCCATCACGGCTGGCGCAAACCGTCGGGGGCTCGGCCCTCGTTGTGCTGCTGTTAGTCGCCGCCGTCGCCCTGAACCAAGGAATGGACACCGTGCTATCCGCATCCGGGTCGCCTAAAAATGTTATCTTGTTAGGCAAAGGCTCCGAGGAGTCCATCGAGCGATCGGAAGTGCATCTCGATGCCGAGTCCAGCGCCGCCACCAGTGTCCGAGGTCTCGAAGAACATCTCGGTGTCAGCGCCGTCTCAGGTGAAATTGTCTATCAGGCACCGATCCGCACAGAATCGAATCAGAAAGAACAAGCACTGCTCCGTGGTGTCTTGGAAAAGGCACTGCTGGTGCACACCTCGGTGCAGCTGCTCGAAGGACACTTCCCTGGCCCAGGCGAAGTGATGGTCGGCCGACTCGCCCATCGCAAACTCGGTGTCGATGAATCCGAACTTGTGCCCGGTAAAACGCTCTATTTTGAAAACGAGAGCCTGAAAATTTCCGGCATCTTCGCCGCACCCGGAACGGTGTTAGAATCAGAGATCTGGTTTGACCGTAACGACCTCGCATCGCTGACTCAGCGCGATACCCTATCGTCGATCACCATCCGTCTGGGTGATGCCGAGTTCGATGACGTGCAGGTTTTCACCCTTCAGCGCAACGATCTGGAGCTCGCTGCCATTCAAGAAGACCTCTACTACAGTAAGCTCGGTGTCTTTTATAAACCGATCAAAATGATGACCTGGGTTACGGCTGCCCTTGTCTCGGCCGGTGCCATTTTCGGTGGGCTGAACACGCTCTACGCCGCCTTCGCCTCGCGCATCCGAGAGATGGCCACACTGCAGTCGATTGGCTACACCCGTGGTGCTCTATTAGTCTCACTGGTGCAGGAATCACTGCTCGCCACCTTGACCGGAACCTTGGTCGCCTTCCTCGCCGCCTACTTCCTACTCGATGGCACAACGGTCCCCTTTTCCATCGGAACCTTTACCCTCACGCTCAGCCCGCTGGTCATTGTGACCGGACTCATCACCGGAGTCTTGCTGGGCACCATCGGAACTCTCCCCCCGGCGATCCGCTGCCTTTCGCCGTCACTTCCCAAGGCACTCAGATCATCCTAACCAACAAGCAACTATGAAACTAAAATACATCCTACTAACAGCCCTCTCCGCTTTTGCCCTTAGCTCCTGCGGCGAGAAGAAAACCGCGGACAATACAGAGAACCCTCCAGCGGCCACCGACAGCTCTTTGCAGTCAATGGTGCTCACCTCAGCGCCTTCCGGTGCAAAACAAGTCTCTGAGATCCGCCAGTCAGCCAAAGAAGGCGACCAAGTTGTGGTTAGCGGCAAGATTATCGGTGGGGCCACCCCATTTGTCGCAGGTCGTGCCATGATGATCTTGGGCGACCCCACCAAGCTAACCTCCTGCGACCTCCACGAAGGTGATCAATGCACCACCCCTTGGGACGTCTGCTGTGATGATCCGGATGTGATCAAACAATCCATCGTCACCGTGCAAGTCCTTGATGAGGAAGGCAAGCCACTCAAGGAAGGCCTCAAGGGGCTCGGCGGCATGAAGGAACTCAGCAAGCTTGTGGTCACCGGCGTCGTCGCCGACGGCTCAACAGCCGACAACATGCTGATCAACGCCACCGGGTTTTATATCCAAGACTAGTCACTAGTCGATCATCTCAGCGTCCTGCCGCATCGTTCAGATGCGTCAGGACGTTTTTTTTGCTAGCCCCATGATGCCGTGCATTCGTGTTTCCTACGTATGATCATCTGACATCCAGCACTTTTCTCGACAACAGACCGCCTGTTGAGGGTCTTGATCGGCACCTCAATTATCCGAACCAAGCAGATCTTTCCGCAACTCCCGCATGGAATAAAGCCGGAGCTTCTTAGACTGCCAGCCGACGCCTCGCATCGCTCTGGCTCCACTTTGACGCTTTGCTCCGAAACGGTTTCTTACTTCTCGGAAAACATTTTCCACAAAGGTCTTGCTACCGAAAGCCATGCCGTCGCTGAAATAGCGAACACGACAACGTATCATCTCCCCCACGGTAAGCTTCCCACCACGGCCTAACACCTTCTCCACCTCTTTACGCTGAAACCCTTTTCTAACACGCCGAGACTTTCTCCTCTCTGGCATTTCCCCAGAGTGAATTTCCTCTGCAAAAGCCTCCTCACCATCTGCAAATAATAGAGTCCGATACCGCTCACCAAAGCCCTCATCCCAAGCTCCCTCATCTAATTGCTTCAATCTTTCAGTCCTGAGCTCGTCAGCCTGCTGATCAAACGCGTCTGCTCCGACTAAAACTCGGCAGATCCCCCCGCGCGCTTTTTGATTTCCCTTAGGCTGCATTGCCTCAGCGTAGGAGCACCATTTGTAGTCCTCCGGTTTCGCTACCATGCCCGCCCTAACAGGGTTAAGATCGATATAGGCACACATGATTCTGGCGGCATATCCGTCCTCCACCAGCACACTCTTGAAACGGCCTTCCCAGAGGGTTCCACAACGTGCCTTGGCTCCGTTATACCACTGAGTGAATTTCTGTTTCAGCCCTTTCATGAATTCGGAGAGGTCATGCATGCGGCAGGTGTATTTCGCCTTCAGCTCTTCGGCCGCATTGTCCGCGCCATCGGCCCTGAAGCGCTCCAGCATCTGTTCGATCCCGATGTAATATGCCTTGGAATACAGCGGCTTGATGCACCGCAGGAACTCCGTGTCATCCATCACAATAGCCTCACCTTTTTTCTTCGGTGGAACTTCCACAAGCAGGTGGAAATGGTTGCTCATAATGCAGTAGGAAAGCACCCGGACGCCGCAAAACGTCTCATATTGACGCATTATTTGCACAAACATATCCTTCTCGACCCGACCGAGAATAAACTGTCTGTCAACTACACGCGAAATGCAGTGGTAGAGGCTGGAATCAGTCTCCGCCATGGGGGAAATGAAACGTGGCTGACGCATGACAACAAAAAGTAATCATATGAACACTTAAAGTCAACCCCTTTTTCTTACAGAAGGCCTGTCCCTCTATACGTGTCGGTCCCTCTATACGTGTCCCTCTATACGCTATATTGCTCTCTGACCCCTCTCTGAGTAGTTCTTTTTTTTTCCAAGCCATTCAGCATTTGATGCTTCAGTCGCTTCAAAGAGAGAGTCTATGTATTCACGGGTAAGGTAATCCCTCAGAAAAAGTGCAATCTTTTCATGAGCAGAGGAATCTCCGATGACATATAACCCTTCAGGAGTAATCTCGGCTTGAAATTCTTCAGTTTCTGTAGGGGACACAAATCCGATTCCAGCCCCTTGTAACAGCTCATACACGGAGCTAGAATATCTATCAGTAAAACCCTTAATTAAACTTCTTTGCTCTTCATTAAGCGAATAAACTTTTTCAGGTTTTTCCTTGATATCACTCGAACCTAAACCATTGCTTTTTTTGCAGGAAACGCAACAAATACCAAAGGCAACCAAGAAAAATAATTTATTCAGTTGTAGTGTCTTTTTCATCCTTTTTACAATCATCATCTTTTTCGTCTAACGCGTTATCTTCAGCTGTACCGTCTCAATCTCTTTTCTCTACAGAAGGCCTGTCCCTCTATACGGACCTTTATGTGACAACAACGAGTAATCATGTGAACACCTAAAGTCAATACCTTTTTCTTACAGAAGGCCTGTCCCTTGATACGATACTTTGGTTGAGTTATTCATTACCCCCCTCCACACGGCCCCCTCTCCTTTAGTTTCCTTCTTTCTCGGCCTCTCCTAATTTATTGCCTTCTTTTTCTAGATCAACAATGGATAGTTTGCCGTAATTATTTGCATTTATATAACCTTCTTCGACCGGCCAAAAACTTACATTTACGCCAAATCCCCCTCTTTTCGTTAGGAAGTCGTTTGAGGTGCACACCACCTTAACTTTATTTCGTGCGTCTCTATATAACACTAGCAGATAACTAAATTTTTTAGCGAGGTTCTTAACTTCTACAGCAGGCCCTTTGATTTTCTGGACTGCAGTAATTTTTTTTAGGCTCGGATCAATTTCGATTAAATAGACAACCTGAAACCGACCAATAAAATCAGCTTCGGGTTGCCCCGCCTTACAAGGCATGGCAAGAAAAAAAACGATCAAAATTAAGTAATTCATAATGTTATTACTGCTGGATCAATTGTTCGTACAGAAGGCCTGTCCCTCTATACGCTAAGCGTAGGGAGCGGCTGGAGGCCGGAACGATGTGGCGGAGCGCAGCGAGCCGCTGAGTGCAGGACGCAAGCCAGCGACCGGGGTTGAACGGCTCTCGCGGGAGCGGAGGCGCGATCCATGCCACAAGCATGGAGCGTGCCGCAGCGGTTTTCTCCCTTGCTCCAGGCTGGGGTTTTTGCTGCGCCAGCGTGGGAAGGTTGCATTGCCCAACAATTACCCTATTCTCCATCTTCTCTCATCCCTTTGTAGCATTCTTTAATCTCAATCCTTAGATCATTAATTTTAGCTCTAACAAGATGAGGTTTCCAATCACTGCGGTATTCTTCAAGACCGAGAAGAATGGAATATGCCTCTCGTAGCGAACCTAGAGCCTCGCTCCTAGTTGAAGCGTTCACAACCTTGATTTCTTTGGCGTGATTTGCATGTTCCCAGGAGGCATAAAACGCAGAGGGAGAATCGCTTTCTATCTGCACCGCTGGTATTGAATTCACATATTCATCTGGAGTAAGATTTTCGACTTTGTGCGGATAAAGCCCCCCCTTAAATGGATCACTTCCGATGCGTTTTTTTACATATATTGAAATTGAAAGCACTCCGAATAACAGCAGCACAGAACAAACAATAACGGCCTTAAACTGGATTTCCTGTTTCATCAAAACAACGGCAATTTACATCTTTTGGTCCATATGTTGGCTGGCAAGCGCCCCCTTCTTTCAGCGGACATTTTTTTGCAAAGCAGCCTTCAGAGGCATCAATAAGAAGCTCAATGTTAGCTCGCTTCAAGGCTTCTTGCTTAGTTGGCTCCGTTGCTTCTCCAAGAGCGTTATATGCACCACAAGCACCCTCTTGCAGCTCTTCCCCCTCCTTCTTGCACTTGCATTCACAGTTGGTATTAACGGTGCAAATGCAACTGATTTCCTTCTCTGCATCTGCATTTTTATCCCGTCCAAGGTAATCCCAATTATTTAAGCCATCGTTTCCAATAAAGCTATAAAGGTTCAGACCGCCCTTCTCCTCAATGGGGTCTCTGGATGGCCATCTTCCCGTGACGGGATCATAGTATCTGTAACCGTAGTAGTAGAGGCCGGTTTCGGCATCATGCGGCTTGGTGCTGAAGCGGTGGGCGAAGTCATTCACCTTGGTTCCCGTGCCGACCACCGTGTTTCCAAAGGCGTCATACTCGTAGTGGGCTTGCACCGTGCCTGTTGAGTCCAGATACTCGCTGACGTTGCCGTTGCCATCATAGGTGGGGTAGTAGCTGGACGCGCCGTGGCTGACTGACAGAAGTCCGCCGACCCCTCCCGCTCCTTGCATCGACCCCGATAAATCCATACCCCAAGTATACGTCTTTGCCAGCGTGGTGCCAGAATATTCGGTGATGATGTTCCAGCCATCGTATAGGAAGTAGGAAATTGGGATTGGGGATTGGGGTGTGCCGTTCTGGGGAACAGATTTTGAGATGCGGCGGCCGAGGTAATCGTAGCTATATTCGGCGATGGTGGTGGTTTCATCGAGGCTGGTGATTTTGACCAGGCGATTCTCGGCATCCCAGTGGTAGCGCACGTTGGTGTTCTGGTCCACGGGCAGCGGGGCGACGGTGAGGTTACCATCGTCATCATAGGCGTCCACCGGGAGGCTGACTCCGTTGGCCTTGGTGTATTGGTTCACCGCGTCCGCGATGTAGTTGGGATCATTCGGCAGATCGGCCAGCAGGCCGTCGGCTGTTTTCTCGCGATTGCCGATGGCATCGAACTGGTAGGCGCGGTCGTTATTCGCGGCGGAGGTGTCATCCGCCTCGACAAGTTCCCCAGCGGCGTTGTAGCTCCAGCTGTAGACGGGGGCGGTGGTGAAGGCGCTGCCGCTGGTGGTGAGACTGGTGCGCTGGCCGAGATTGTTCGTGGTGTAAGCGAACTTGGAGATCACGGGTGTGGGGTCTGCGGGGGTGCCGGTGTGGTTGGTCTTGCTGAGCAGGACGTTGCGGCTGGCCTCGTAGGCATTGGTGACGGTGTGGCCGCCGGTGCGGGTGACGTGCTCAACCACGCCGTAGCTATCGGGCAGATAGCTGTAAGTGAAGGTGTCTGTGCCATTGGCTACGGTGGAGAGGCGGGATGCCGTATCATAGGTGTAGCTGACACTGTGCTCTGCGGCCTGGGAAGGAGCTGCGACTGAGAATCCGGTGGGGCGGAGCAATCCGTCCTGGCTGCGGTCCAGAATGCGAGTGAAGCCGTTGTAGTCGATGGTTTCCTTATCGAGAACCAAGGTCGCGGCGTCATAAGCATAGGTGTGGGTATTGCTTCCCTGGGTAACGGTGACCGGACGGCCATAGCCATCATAGCTGTAGCTGACCGTGGGAGTGGAGGCGGGGTCATTGCTATAAACGACGGAACTGAGTAAGCCGTGGCTGTAGCTGTAAGTTGTCAGGATGCCGCTGGTGGTATTGGTGCCGGTGCGAGCCCATGTGCGGGTCTTGAGGCGTCCTGCGGGGGTGTAGGTGTAGTCCGCGCCTTTGCTGGCAGCGTCACGCTTGCTGGTGAGCCAGCCGCGCTGGCTATCGTAGTTCCAAGTAGTGACGTTACCTCCAGCATGGGTGGGCTCGCCATTTCCGTCCAAGGTGGGTTTGGTGCGGAGAGTTTTCGTACAGAAGGCCCGTACAGAAGGCCTGTCCCTCTATACGTCCTGGGGCATCGCTTAATCGTAATTATGCGGTTTCCCGACGCTATGGAAAGGCCTAAAGGCCTATAGAGGCCTGTCCATTCATACGCTTCCTCTCATTTTTCGATCTTGTCACGCGATTGCGCGTTGGGCTTGGGTTGCGTGTTTTGAACCTTCCAGTGGAATTTGGTATTCAACTTCGTATGCCAAATGGTGAATCGATGCGCCTGATCCGAGGACAGAGCCTCGTTGTATGGCGGTAAACCCAATAAGCACACAATGGCCCCTGGCGACACTAGGATGTAGTCATCTTTTGTCTCGCGATATCCTCCAATATCGTTGGGTATTATTTTCCCATTTTGGTCGATCACTTTTAAATACACATTAGAGTTTAGTAGCCAATGCTTGCTGATTTTAAAATCCTCCTTCGTGTTATTTCGAATCTCGTAAATAAGCGATTTTTGTCGTCCCATAAACGGAATATTCCAAACCGAAGCATCAACCAAAACTCGTCCTCCGGCATCTTGCGCGAGTAGTAAGCTTGGGAAGAGGAGAATAAGAAAAATGGAGGTGAATCGCTTCATGATTTTATGCTGTATTTTATCAACCGCCGGCATGGTTTCGCGTTTTTCATGAGACTCTACAGAAAGACTCTACAGAAGGCCTGTCCCTTAATACGTTACTTAATACGTTAATACGCTTACAAAGGCAATCTGGCTTCCACCGTTTCCACTCCGTCTACAGAGGACAAGCACGCGCTCGTCGAGATCAGGACTGTCCCTTAATATTTCATTCAGCGATCTATTCTACAAACTCTTGAAGCCCTTCTCTGGGCTTACCTCCCGTAGGTTTAGTAAAATAAGTTATGCGTTTCTCCCCTGCAGATAAAATCATACGCCCTAAGTATTTTTTCTGATTAAAGTAAAAGGATACCATATCCCCTCGAGCCATCCCAATTTTCTTTCTTTTCCCAACATTCAGCACATAACCAGTTTTTTTTTCTACCCTCGAAAAATAAATTCACACTCTCTATTTCGCCTACAAAAATACAGCGTGCTTCCTCTTCGGGAATAGTCAGCTCAAATTTTTTTGATTTTATTTGAACTTCTTTGAGAGCACGCCCCCATTGGGGATGCCTTACATCACCCACCAGATTTTCACCGGCCTTACTCTGGAAAATAAATCTAATCTCAATATTTTCATCTTCAAGAGAAGAAAACCTATAATGGAACGAATCCACTGACCAAGCATCGGGGCCAGATGCTCTCGCAGACTCAAGTGTAACACAAAGTAGTAAAGCAACGTATAAGGTGTATATTCTAATCATGATTGTATCAAATTAATTGCATCCCTCAAACACCAGTATGTAGGTATAACAGGTATGTTCCTTAATACGCTTAAAACGCGTGCTTATTTTCAGGGTGTCTGGTTGTATTGCAGGCGAATGAAGCCTTTGCTGTTTCCGGTCGAGGGCAATCTGGCTTCCACCGTTTCCACGCCGTCTACAGAGGACAGCACGCGCTCTTCGAAATCAGGACTGTCCCAGGATGTCAGGTTGCGTGAACCCTGGCACTCCAGAGAATAGCCGTCGGTGGCTCCCGCGTTGCGTTGGAAAATCATATAGAGATACCCGCCTGCAACTTTTGTGCTATCGACGCCCGTAGACTGCTGGTCGCGCGGATCGGCGAGGTGAAGATACTCCTGCCAATTTTTCAACCCGTCACCATCAGGATCAGCCTCGTCCCCGGAGATCAAGGGATCCGCCAGTTCCGCTGCGGTGAAATGTTCTGATTTCCAATTTGCCAGCGACAGGGTGAACTCGGCAGTGACCACCTTGGGTTCGTCCATGAGGATGTTGGCGCTTGTGTTGCTGCCCGTGGCAGCCCCGCTCCAACCGGAGAACTCCCAACCGGGAGCCGCTGTGGCCGTTAGCGTGGCGGTATCGTTCAGAGCGTAGCTCCCGAGATCGGCCAAACCATCCACCGCTCCGGCACCTCGCAGGTAGAGCTGGAGGCTGGCACGTGAGGAGAAGTTCGCCTGCACGGATTTGTCACCGTCCATGAGAATGGTGATCTGACTCTCGGCCCCGACAGCGTCCCCTGCCCACCCGGCAAATGCAGCCCCTTTACCGGCATTGGCGGTGAGGGAAACCTGAGCACCATGTGGATAACGGAGCGCTGAGAAATCCTGATTGATCTGCCCGTTACCATCAATATCAAGGTTCAACACCCATTCTGGAATCACCAGCGTAGCCTCAGAGGTAGAAAAGTGATTATTGGCTGGATTCCGGTCTCGTAGTTCCGAGCTTGTTAGCGCGGAAACAAAAACCATGTAATTTCCTGCGGCAATGGTCTCGGGTATTACTATTTCAAATGATACCGAGTCATTACTCTGAGCCAACAGAGGAGAATTCACGCGTAGCCCCGTCGCCATTGGCACATCATCGCCGTTACCGTAAACCGCGTCTTTCGAGGCTGTGAAACTGAAGCTCAGGGCATCGCTGGCGACCGCGGTCGATCCGTGGTTCACCATGTCCACGGTGGCCGTAAACGTATCACCAATGCCAGCGGTCACTGGCGTCATTGTTAGATCTGATATTTCCAAGTCATCGTCTGTTTCGACCTCAATTGTGGTCGATAGGATATAGAGCGTCTGCCCATCCAGATGAAGCGTCCCAGACTGGCCGGAGAGTGTAGTGTATTCTGCGACGCTAAGATCGTCATTGATCTCGTAATAACCATTGCTCGTGGAAATCAGGAAGCCACGACCGCTGCGGTAAACCACACTGGAAATATACGTGTTATAAATAGGTAGCGACACCGTGTGCCACTCAGAAAAATCAGTGGTGAGATAGATTCTCGAGCCATCACTCACCAGATAATAGCCACCGCCGTAGGCGAATTTAGTGGAGGATGTGAGGTAGGGGGTGGCCGTAATTCCAGTCCATACTTGACCGTCAGCTGACCGAGCCAAACGCGGGGTCGAATAATATCCGTCAGTGACAAAAAATTCCTCATTCTCAAAACTGACATGCTTATAGGAATCATTCGGTAAAGTGTGAGTGGTCCATGTGGAGCCGTCCATGGACACATAGACGGAAGCATGTGATTTTCTGAGAACCACAAACTTGCCGTTGCCGTAGGAGACCGCGGCCAGGGGGACGTCGGCTGCGACAGTTTGGTAGGTCCAGTTGACCCCGTCAGCAGAAAGCCCCAGCTCTCCGGAGCTCGTGACACAAGCGTAGCTGCCATTCACGATTGTTAGCTGATTAACGTCGCCGGAGGGTTGGTTTCCTACGTCTTCCCAGGTGAGCAGATCATCCGACCATTGAATCGCCCCATTGCTCGTGGTGACCGCCCGTCCATTGTGAATGGCAAACAAGTCCAAACCCTCGCTTTGTAACGACGCCCCCTTCTCATACGTCCAATTCACCCCGTCTGGGGATACCGCGTGCAATTGATCTGACCACGTATAACCGACCGCAACAAAGCCAGTATCCTCCTGATAGGCAATCTGCCAGCTGCGGGCATTGAATGGTGTTTGTTCAAACGGGGTGTCGGGAGCGGGGCTCTGCAGAGACTCATCTCCGAGGAATAGTTCCCACGTGATCCCATCAGAACTGCGGTACGCCGCGTAAGGACCGAAACACACCCACTGGCCATGACCATAGCTCATCTCATAGAATTTCAAATCAACATCCAGTGGCGCCCATGTTGATCCATCCACCGAAAAATACTTGAGGACGTAGCCACTTAAAATGTGATTCTGACAAAGGAAGATCCGCCCCCCCGATTCGATGAAAAAACCTGACAAATTACCCGGAGAATCCTCAGTCGTCCAGGTCAAGCCGTCGGTGCTCCTGCGGATTTGGCCATTGGCCAGAGTCATGACCTCCTCATTACTAAGCACTAACCGGTTACCTGCGATACCGCTGGTAATCCATGTAAGGCCGCCGTTTTCAGAAACGGCAATTTGATTACCACCGCAGACCCATATGAGGTTATTGAAATACAAGACCTGACCACCTGTGGCCGGCATGTAAGCGCAATCAACGGTCGTCCAGTTAAAACCATCATCCGAGTAGCTCAACTTACCACTTGAGGTAATAAAAAACTTCCCTCCGTGGTAACTCGCCTCTCCTGACAAGTCAGGAATCAAGGTCCAGTTAATACCATCACTGGACGCAAACACTTCATCCCCAGCCACCAAATAGACTCCTCCGGAATAGGCCACGGAGGTCAATGAATCCGATGTGGGCAGGACCAGATCACGAGCCACCTCCCCTTCACCATAAATGGCCACTCCTCCGGTTTCAGTGAGAAGAAACAGACTATCGCCCTGGGTAGTCACGGCTGAGGCGTTACTGAGTCTGGCATGGTTTCCGATCGTTGTTGAACCACTCACATTGACCACAATTCGGGCCTCATTGCGAACTCCCGAGACATCGGTTGCCTCAACTCTAAGAACATATTCACCTACTGATGTGGGATACCACAAGAACTCGGGATTATTCACCGTTGACTCACTGATTTTCACACCATTTACCCAGAAACTCACCAGAATCGCGCCCGCCTCCGGATCAAAGGCGGTGGTCTGCACTGCAATCCGGCTATTCACTGAATAGCGCCCGTTATGCGTCAAATTATCAAACCCCACCACAGGGGCATTGCTAAGCGGTGATCCTCCTTGCAAGATCGCCATCGATCCGTAACCACCCGCCGCCACCACCGAACCGGCAAAACTCGATGCCGCACTGAAGGAAGCCGCTGGGAGTGAAAATTCTACCCAGGACTGTAAATCCGTGGAGTAAACCCCTTTGTTCCCCATGAATACAGCCACCCCATGGTCATCGGCGGCTATCGTGGTCTCACCATTTCCCGAGCCATTGCGATAGCTACTTAAATCCTGGACACTCCAGGTGACTCCATCTTGAGATGACCAAAGCTTACCCTCTGTGCCCGCGGCTAAATAATAGTCCAGCCCGTAAGCTAGTACTTCCGGATCGTTCAAGCTGTTCTCACCGGTGTCAAAAACTGACCATGTCGTTCCGTCAGGGCTAGTGTAAATCTTCCCATTCGAACTCAGCCCCACGAAGCGATCGCCAATGTATTCTAATTTCTTGATTTTATATCCGCCAGAAAATGACGGTCCGACGGAGGTCCAATGAATGCCATCGGACGAAGTATAAAAACTCCCGGATGGGAATGTGGAAAAAGCAACAAAGGTGCCATCGTGGTATGCCAGCTTGGTGATGTAGCTCAGATTACTTTCACTCACCTCAGTCATGTTTGTTGGATAAAGACCACGATAGATTTTTTGATCACTACCATTCACTGCAATTTGGTTCGCACTCCAATATGAATCGTTAGCGTAGATTAAGGAATCGACGTCTACTAAGGTCTCCTCCTCACGCCAAACAAGACCGTCTGCTGAAGAAAAATAGCCCGCTGAGCCATAAACCCATGCCCTATTATTGACCACCTTCAAGCCGGAGAAATAGGTGTCCGAATAAAGCCCCGAAAGGTCTTCACCATAGAGATTGTAAGGTTTCGTGGCGCTCGCCGTGACTCCGCCCCCCCCTGATATGGCGATCAGCCCGTTCCCCACGGTCACTGCATTGACGTCGAACCCGGGCGAATAGGACGCCCAGTGAATACCGTCCTCGGAAACATAGAGGTCATTTCCATTGGCCCAATAAACCTTGCCATCGTGAAGCTGGATTCGATGGTTTGAGGTATTACTGTTAGAACGACCTATCCAATTAGTCTCAGAATTATAGTCCGTATAGGTCCAAGTCACACCGTCGGAAGACTGCCACAGTTTTTTCCCCCCTTCATTACTCCAGACCCTAAATTCGCCATCGATAAACACGCCTTCCCCTCCTTTGAGCGCTGCACCGGAGACCGTCGGCGCGGTGCCTTCAGCCCATGTGACCATGTCTGTAGTGGCAGTGATCGCGTTCGCGTAACTCTCGATAAGCACCAATCGGTCGGCTGAAAAGATGGGGCTATTGAACACTCTACCAGGAAAGGATTTCGTTAGTGTCCAGGACATACCATCCACTGAGCTGTAAATGAATGAATCTCCAGTATCACGGGTTATGTAGTGGAACTTGCCGTTCCAATAAAACAACTCAGTCACCCCGCTGCTGACTCCGATCGTTTCATTGCTATAAGCATGCCACGTTTCTCCATCATCAGACGAGACAAAGTTCCCTGACCAATCAGCGGCGAGCCATTTGCCACCGCCATAGGCGATTCTACGCAACCTGAAACCATTGTCGCCAACGGAGTGTAAGCGCCACGATTCACAATCCACGGATGTCGTGATGGCACCGCCACTGCCGATGGCAACAAACATCCCCTCCGCGTAGATCATGTCATGAATATCATTACTTTGTGGTGTGGGGTAACGTTGATTCCAGACCGACCAAGGAACATCGCTGACCCGAATATCGATCAGGGCCGTTTCCGCGGTTCCCAGCTCATTACTAACCTCGAGATGGTAGTGGCCGTTATTTGCCACCTGAGCATTGGTGATCGCCAGACTAACGCCAGTTTCACCAGTCAATGCGACATCGTCTTTATACCACTGGTAAGTCAATGGCGCACTGCCGGTCACTTGTGGACTCAACCACAGGTTTTCACCAGTCGCTACCGATCGTGATTTAGGGTTCACTACGATCTGAGGAGCTACACGTAGCTCGGTTAGAGCCACCTGATTACTTTGTATCGTGTTTGTCCCGTCCGATAGAATCGCATAGTAAGTGGTGAAATCGGAGGCAATGACATTTTCGATCCTCAGACTATTACTACGAGCTCCTGAGATAGCCGTTCCGTTTTTATACCACTGATATTGAATCGTGTTAGAGCCGGCACCATGAACGGAAAAATCAACTGTATCCCCCAACTTAACAGACCTAGAGCTGGGCTGGTATACAATCACCAGCGAACCAGCTTCGAAACCATTCAACAAGATCCCACCTGAGGCGTCACCGCGGTAGCCATCCACCGCGATATAATAGGTAGTGCCGCTTTCAGCAGCGAAGGTGACCTGGCTGGTCCAGTCGAGCGCATTGCGATCGTCGTTCGATGCCACCTCGTTGAAATTCACCCCGGGGGTGCCGGTGTAAACGGCGAGCACGGTATCGAACTCACTGCCCTGTGTGGTGATGACAAATTCGCCATCGAAGTCGGCAGTCCAGCGCCACCAGACCGAGTTACCCTGTCCGCCCCCCGCATGCGGGGAATAGTCCTCGAAGGGTTGGGAGGTGGCGTCGCGGTTGCTTCCACTGGTGCTGAAACGGCTGCCGCTGAGGTAGATGGCGTCACCGAAGGCATCGTTCGCTGGTTTCAGTGCCAGCGAAACCACCAGGCTCTGACCTTGGGCATGACTGCTATCGATCAGGAAACGGTATTCCTGATCTTCCTCACAATAAAAGCGGATGGTCTCGGTGGTGTCTGGGGTTTCATTGCCATCGGCAACGACCACCAGGTTATCCCGCTCGTCGCCGCTGAAAGCGATGACGCGGAAGGGTGTGACGTCTGCTCGCACTTCAAATTCCACCAGGCCTGAGAATGGCGCTTTCCACGCATACCACAGACTGCGTGAGCCGGTGACAATCGGGTTAAAATCATCTTCGTCGGCCTCACGGGTGGCTGTATTGTTAGATCCACTCCAGAAGCCGTAATCGCCTTCGAAACGAAGCGCGTCATCAAAATCATCATTGCTCACCACGGATGCCGAGGCGCCTAACAACTTGTGCAAATTCAAGCGACCACCGGTGCTCACCTTACCAGCCAGTGCCGAGATGTGATCGACCGATGAGTAAAGGCGCGCAATCAACTCAACGGCATCGTCACCGGGAAATTGAGCTCGGGCCAAGGCCATGGCACCACTGACATGAGGGGTCGCCATCGAGGTGCCGTTGAGGTTTTTGTAGGAACTGTTGGACCCGATGTAGGCCGACCAGATGCTGCTCCCCGGGGCACCAATATCCACTGAGTAGCGGCCGTAGCAGGAGAAGGTCGACAATTGGTCCGAGCTGGTCGTGGAGGCCACCGCAACCAATGTCGGCAGGTCATAACTTGAGGGATAGTGAGGTGTGGAATCGTTGTTCAAGGCATCATTCCCAGCAGCCGCGATGAATGGGATACCGGCATTACCAGCCGCCTGGATCGCGTTGTAGAGACTTTGGCTGTATCCGCCACCGCCCCAGCTGGCACTGATGATATCCGCCCCGTTCTCGCGGGCGTAGTTAATCACCTTGATGCCATCCGAAGTGCTGCCGCCCTGAGGCCCGAGGAAGCGCAAGCCCATGAGCTGCACATCCCAGGCCACGCCTGTTAGGCCAATGTTATTGTTCCCCTGCGCACCGATGGTGCCGGCGCAGTGCGTGCCGTGACCGCCGGTGTCCATGGGGTCAAGATCATCGTCATAGGCATCGTATCCGTGATTGCCACTGCCATCGCTCCACATGTTGTTGACCAAATCCTCGTGATTATACTGGATGCCGGTATCGGTCACCGCGACGACCACGTTGGCGGCATCGTGGCGGATGTCCCAGCCTTCCGGGGCATCAATATCGGCGTCGGCAACGGTTCCGGCGCTGTTGCCAGGGTTATGCAGGCCCCACATTTTCTGACTCCCATACGCAGGGTCATTGGGGGTGACCGTGGGATACACTAAATAATCCGGCTCGGCAAAATCGATGAACTCATTGAGTCCTTGGATCTCGGCGATGGATTTCTGTTGGGATTCGGCCTGTTGAAAATCATCCAGTTCCGTGAGAATAAAGGAGCCCGGCTCCACGGCACGGACACGGTAACCATTTTGCTCCAACAAATTCCGGGCGACCATTTCATCGGCTCCTTGCTTGAGCCCCACCATGAGGTGATCGGCGACCGATGCGCGGAGGCGTTTGACGGTCTGCTCCCCGGTATCAGGGTCCGTCCAGACCTCCTCCTCCAAACGCAGATGCGGATACTTGAAATCGGCCTCCACCACACGCACGCGACGTCGTCCCGCTTTATCCTCCGAGGCATCGATCCAAGTTTCACTGATCACCTTTTTGACGAAGTCGTCAGCTGCATGAACTGGCTCTGACTGAGCTTGAACCGGTGCCTCCGAGTCCTGCACCACGGCATTCGTGCGTTTGGACGAGCGTAGCGCGCTCTCGTTGTTGGAGGGGCTGTGGGCGAGTTCTTTCTGGGAAGACTTGGACGAAGGTGCTGGTGCTGTTGTTTCATGCTGCGTTCGAGTTCCCAAATAGAGAACCACGGCTGCGAGAATTAGACAAAGAGGGAGAAGGAGGCGTTTCATAAACAAGGGATCTGACTGGTTAGACGGCTAACTTTGCAGGAAACTTAATGCTCAGCCTAATCAGGTCGAGTCAAAACCCTAACGATTCTATCTCACGCCATAGCGATCATTTTTAGGAATAAAAATCATACCACGGATCGTGAGCCCATTGCCGGTCTTCAGGCCAAGCACCCCACTGCCACTCCCTCGGATCGTTGCGAGAGCCCTTGATGATTTCGGCAGGGAGATTGATGAAGTCGACCTCCTTCGTGGTATCGGCTCTAAGCAGAAACCGCACCTGACGACGTTCGGTTTTCTGCGTGCTGGTCACCGAGATATCGGCGATCACGGTGATATCGCCATCGCTGCGCGGATAGACTTTCAATTTCCCTGGGGTCTGGAAATTGGCAAAGCTCTTGCCGGGCTCTTTTTTATAGCTGCTGAATGCTTGGGCAGTTCCGAGATGCTGGCGCGGATACCACTCGCTGCGTTTGGTTTTGCTGGTGATCACCTTCACCCGATGCACGGTGAGCGACTTGTGGATGCCCTCCTTGCCCTCGGCTTCGATCCGCCAGCGGAAAGGACCGTCGAGGGTGGCCGCCCCCGCCATATACACCATGGCCGACATGCTGAAGCCTCCTTTTCCTCCCTCCGGTTTCACCGCGCTCCCCACCTTCGCGCCGTTGATCGTGACGGTGGAGCTTTTCGCATACGAGTGGCTCTTGGTGTAGAGATGGCCACAGGAAGTGACGATCAATGGCAGGAGGATTGAGAAATAGAGTTTCATGTTGTGATGGCTGGTCGCATGATAGGAGATGGCGCTTGGACGGTAAATGGTCACTCTTTCCCCTGTCACGACGACCTCTTGCCGAAGCCCAAGCAGCCACGCTAAGCTAATCATACCACAGATCTTGTAATTTCACCCGCGGAGCCAGCGTAATGCTCCGATCCATCCACCACACTATGAACATCACCACTCTCAGCAAACCTCTCCTCCTCACCCTCGCTCTATCCACCCTTCCCTGCCACGCCAAAGATCCTGAGGCAGCGAAGCAAGCGGCGGAAAGCCCTCAAGCCGGCGCCGTCTCCCTATTCGATGGCAGGACCCTCGATGGATGGAAGCTGGTGAACCCGAAACACGGACCTTACTGGTCGGTGCAGAACGGGGCGATCACCGCCTCGAATGGCGACCAGAAAATGCCGACCAATACCTTCCTCGCAACCACCAAGGAATACGGGGATTTTGAATTCACCTGTGATTTTCGCCTCAGTGGCGACCACGCCACCGGCCTCATCAACAGCGGGATCCAGTATCGCTCGTTGCTGAAAAACCATAAGAAACGGGGCATGGGGATCTCCGGATACCAGGCGGACATTGGCAAGGACTGGTGGGGCGGAATTTACGACGAACACCGTCGCGGCAAGCTGGTCAAAGGCAATGAAGCCGCATTGCGCGCCAGTGAAGGGTTCAAGGACGACAACTGGCACCGCTACAAAATCGTCTGCAAGGGCAATCAACACAAACTCTACATCAACGGCATCCTCACGGCGGAATACACCGAGAAAAACCCAAAGATCCCAGCCAAAGGCGTGATCGCGCTGCAGCTGCACCGCGGTGGCGTGGCGAAAATTGAATACAAAAACATCTTCATCAAGGAGCTGTAAGCGGGGCCGAGGAATGGGCCTTGGGGTTCGAGGCCGAGCGGAGTGCGGAATGAGGTCGTGAAGGATTAGCATCCTTCGTGGTCTAGCGCTTTGATGAACCACGCACCGACAAGAGTGCACACTCTTCGCTACGGATAGATTTATCCGCTACGTAGGTGGGGCGGTTACCAGGGAAGGATGGAGCCGTCGTAATACCAGAATTTTCCGGAGTCCTTCTTGGTGAGATTTTCGATCAGGGGGATCATTTTGCCGATGCTCTCTTGGGGAGTTAATTTCGCACGCTGGGTGCCCATGTCGGTTTTGTTGTGGCCGGGGGCCAGGGAGATGACGACGAAGCCTTTTTTGGTGAGCTCGCCGTGGAGGTTCCAAGTGACCATATTAACGCCGGTTTTACTCACGCTATACCCCCAGGCTTTACCGGGGCGCACGCTGAGCTGGCTGGATCGGGTGGATATGTTGATGATCTTCGGGGACTTCGATCGTTTGAGGTTCGGCAGTAAAGCCTGGGTGATGAAAATGGGGCCCATGGTGTTCACTTTGAAGCAATTCAGCATTTCCTCTCTGGTGAGGTTGTGGATGTTTGCCTTCCCCTTGCCCACCGACAAAGTGGGTCCAAAGTAGCCGGCGTTGTTCAGCAGGATATCGAGACGCCTGCCCTGCAACGATTCGGCCAGGTCGGCGATGTCTTGTTCGCTGGTGACGTCCAGCTTCACCACCTCGGAGCCGGTGGCTTTCAGTTCGGTCGCTTTCTCCGGTGAGCGGGCCGTGCCGATGACGTGGTAGCCTTTTGCCGCAAACTGCTTGGCAAACTCGAGACCCAGCCCCCGGTTGGCACCGGTGATGAGGACGGTCGGTTTGGCATCTTGTGCCAGAAGGCTGCCGATCAGAGAAAGCGTGCAAAGAAAGTGAAGAGCGAAGGTTTTCATTGTGGTTATGTTAGGGGTTAGACTTACGGAAGGAGCGGGGGCCATATTGCATGTATTCCACTAATCACACTACGACGATGGGAGTCATTTTCGAGCGCTCTGCAGGCAGCCTCGGCCACACCAGCTTTCGCCATGCATTGACATTGACTATTGCGGGGCACTTACCAAGGATGCGCGCATGGATAACTCGACCGCGATGTTTATTGTCATCGCCTTACTCGCTCTCTGGAATATTGATCTGATCGCTTCTTTACTGAACCTCAAGGCTCTCGACCCGACTCTGCCCGAAGAGTTCAAGGGGGTTTACGACGACGAAAAATACGCCAAATCCCAGGACTACACCCGCGTTTCCGAACGCTACGGCATCATCACCGCCACCTACAGCCTAACCGTGCTGCTGGTGTTCTGGGCGCTCGGAGGCTTTGGCTATCTCGACAGTTGGCTGCGCGGCTTCGGCTGGAGCGAAACGGTCACCGGCATCGTCTTCATCGGCGTCCTTTTCCTCGGCAACACTCTGCTCAACTTGCCCTTCCAGATTTACGATACCTTTGTCATCGAAGAACGATTCGGTTTCAACAAAACCACCCCCAAGACCTTCGCCATCGATCAAATCAAGGGGTCGGTGCTTGCCGCCCTGCTCGGCTTGCCACTGCTGGCTCTGGTAATCTGGATTTTTGGCGCGGTCGCCCATGCCTGGCTCTGGGCATGGCTGGCCTTCACCGCCTTCCAGCTGCTGATGATGTATCTGGCCCCGACCTTCATTCTCCCGCTGTTCAACAAATTCTCTCCGATGGAAGATGGCGAGCTGAAGACACGCATTCAGGAGATGTCGAAAAAATGTGATTTCCCACTGACCGAGATTCACGTCATGGACGGCTCCAAGCGCTCCACCAAATCCAATGCCTTCTTCACCGGCTTCGGCAAGCGCAAGAAAATCGCCCTGTTCGACACCCTGATCGAGAACCACGGCACTGACGAACTGTTAGGTGTGCTGGCTCACGAAATTGGTCACTTCAAAAAGAAACACATCATCCAGCGCATGATCTTTTCCATCGTTCAAACGGCGGTGGTCTTCTTCCTCTTGGGACTGGTCACCGATAAGTCGAGCGGCTTCGCGCGCGAGCTGTTTGATGCCTTTGGAGTGGAAGAAATTTCCATCTACGCAGGCCTAGTCTTTTTCATGCTGCTATTTGCCCCAGTGAGCAAGATCCTGGGAATTCTCGGCAATATCAACAGTCGGAAACACGAGTTCGAAGCCGATGCCTACGCGGCGGAAATTCAAGGCACTCCGGAGCATCTCATCACGGCGCTCAAGAAGCTCTCAGCCGACAACCTGTCCAACCTCACCCCCCACCCTTTTCCGGTGTTCATGGACTACTCACACCCGCCGATGATAGTGCGCCTGAAGGCACTGCGCCAGCTCGAGAAAAAGTAGCGCGGAGCGGCCTGCCGCATTACTTCACCTCGATAACAAAAGGCTTCATCGAGGTGTCGCCCATTTCCTTTTCCCAGATCACCTTGAAGCCGCGCCAGAGCATGTTTTTCGTGCCGTGCTTGGAATTCTGGAACTCCAGTTTGCCCTTTTTGTCTTCGGTCGAAAACAGCAGCTTCTTGCCCTCCATCGCGTCCATTTCAACGGAGAGTTCCAGCACACCTTCCTTGGCGTGTTCATCGGTGGCGAGATCCACCTCCTCGTAGGTTTTAAGCGAGACGCGTTTCTTATCGCTGGCGCGCACAAAGCGAACCTGGTCTTTTTTCATCCGCAATTTGGACTTTTCATCTTCGCCGCTGTACGACGACGGGCTGTACATCGCTGGCACGCTGACTTTGAAGCTCAGGTAAATTTTACCTGAGTCATCGAGCGTCCCCTTGTCCAGAATCCGACCATTCAAAATCGCGCCCTTGCGACTGTATTCAACGGTGACTTCGATTTTCGCATCGTCGGTGGTGTGAGCCGTGTATGTCACCTCCTTGTGATCCAGTCCGGCTTTCTGCTGAGTCGCAAAACCTTCATCATCTTTGAGCCACTTGCTGCGTCGCTTGCCGCTGGGATCTTCCACGATGATTTCCGTGTAGATCTTGATCGCGCGCGACGATCCGATCCGTTCCTTGTCGTTCCCCATCAGATAGAGCCACATCCGCCCCTCGTCATCGACCCCAAACTCAAAATCCCGCTGTTGGTGACCGGAGAAAAAACCTAACCAAGGCGAGTCATTCATGCCGGGGAGACGCTGGGAAAATCCCTCCCCTGAGCTCAGCAGCCAAAGACCAAGGACCGAGACAGCCGTCCATTTTTGTAAACCACGGCGACAACGTTGGAGCATTTTTACCACACACATAGCTGCTAGATTAGGATAATTCCATCGACCTGTCTATCGGGGAAATGCACCGATTGTGCCATCACCGACTTTTTATTGACGATTCACCGTTGCACCATCGCTGAATCTTTGAAGAATACCCATGCCAATTCATGAATAATCAAGAGCTCTCAGACAACATCGCCGCATCATGCCAGTGGATCCCAAAGGTGAAGGAGGAAATGGGAAAAGTGCTGGTCGGTCAGGCCGAATTGGTCGATCGCTTGATCGTCGGCCTCTTGTGCAAGGGTCACATCCTGCTGGAAGGTGTGCCTGGGCTGGCAAAGACACTGGCAATCAAGGCCCTCTCCGGCTGCCTGAACACCAATTTTTCCAGAATCCAGTTCACCCCCGATCTACTCCCATCGGACCTCGTGGGAACCATGATCTACAACCCGCGTGAGGCGACATTCTCCGCTAAGTTAGGCCCTATTTTCAGCAATATCATCCTCGCCGATGAAATCAACCGGGCGCCCGCCAAGGTGCAGTCGGCGCTGCTGGAAGCGATGCAGGAACGCCAGGTCACCATTGGCGACAGCACCTATAAATTGCCCGATCCCTTCCTCGTGCTCGCCACCCAGAACCCCATCGATCAGGAAGGCACCTACCAGCTTCCCGAAGCGCAGTTAGATCGCTTCCTGCTGAAAGTCACCGTTTCCTACCCCAGCCGTGAAGACGAGCTGACGATCCTCGATCGCATGGCCACCTCGGAACCCATTTACGAAACCAAACCGGTGGTCTCGGTGGAGGAAATCACCCAGAGTATCCAATTGGTGAACTCGGTGTATATCGATCCGGCGGTGCGCAAATACATCGTCGAGCTAGTGCACACCACACGTTTCCCAGCGAAAGTGGATACCGGTTTGAAAAACCTCATCCGTGCCGGTGCCTCACCGCGGGCAACCATTAACCTGGCCCTTGCCGCACGTGCCAAGGCATTCATGGCGGGTCGCTCCTTTGTAACACCACAAGACATCAAGGACCTCGGCCACGATGTCTTACGTCACCGGATTCTCCCCAGCTACGAGGCGGAGGCGGAGGACATCACCACCGATGCTCTGGTGGACCGTATCCTCTCGCGCGTTCCAGTCCCTTGATCCTCCCGGTCCGGGACACCGGAGTTCTCGATATTCTAACGACGTCGGTAAACGAGGGCCAGCATACCACCGAGTGCTAGAAGCAAAGTGGAACTTGGCTCAGGAACTGCCGATGCGCGATACTGACTGAATGCTTCAGACTCTGGCGAGTCGATGCTTGTGGCAAAGAGGATATCTTGGTTCCCAGGATCACCAACGTTTTCGATCGCCCACACATCCCAAGTGGTTGAAGTATAGCTGGTGGTTACGTCGACCAGTTCATCCAGCCAGGATTGCGCCAGAGCAACGCCTGCAGTCAAAGACTGGGAGCTTTGCTCACCCAAGTAAATCGAACCAGACGTGTTCAGAAGGCTCAGATCTACATCGTGAGTGACTTCCCAGAGTGCTAGCTGAAAAGCTTGGGAGGAAGGGCTATTTGCGGAAAATGTCCATTCCGAAAGGTCTGTGGACTGGTAATGGTTGTCGAAAAGTGCACGCACACGTGCAGCAGCAAGATCACCGATCCCGCCTGCAGGGATGGCACTTGATGCAGTGCCAATTTCTCCCGCACGCCCTGAGGCTACTCCCTCCACATCGTCAAGGTCGTAGGTGTAGCTTGAGGTGCTAACTGGCTCCGCCAGCTCGGTGCAGAAACTGGCGAAGGGCGTATCAAATGTAGTGGGAGTGCCAGCGATGCCTGTTACTTCGATTTGAAAGCCAATGGCGTAGCTCGATTGACTACCGGCCCCCGCGGCGTGCATGTTTTCATAGCTTGCGCCCGGGTTACTGGATTGTTCGAGAGTGAGGCTGAAATCGACAGTTTGAGCCGCCAATGGGCTGGAAATGGCTCCCAGGACACAAAATGCTGCCATGGGAAAAATTGATTTGTTATACATTTTTAAATACAAAGGGTGCGTTGCGCACTCCTTTTACTAAAAAAATAGATAAAGTCAACTTTTTCGTAATTTTAACACACAAAAATATATTACATATCAGTTACATATAATCCATTTTAAGCGAAGAGCCCTCGTTTACCTACTCACACACCATGGGTTTCAGGACTGGCCAACGCATGAGGCGCGGACACTGAGGGAAGAAAAACAGGTTTACACCGATGGAATGACGCGTTGACGGATGTGACCAATCCCCTCGATTCCCAGTTCCACATAATCGCCTGCGGACAAATAACGCGGAGGAACCATGCCCATCCCCACCCCTGCAGGAGTTCCGGTGGCAATGACATCCCCCGGCAAGAGCGTCATGAATTTTGAAATATAGCTGACTAGAAAAGCGACCGGGAACATCATGTCACCACTCCAGCCGTTCTGCCTCTTCTCACCATTGACCTTGGTCCACAGGCAGAGGCTTTGCGGATTTTTCAGCTCGTCGGTGGTCACCAGACAAGGCCCCATGGGAGCAAAGGTATCGGCGCTCTTGCCCTTCATCCATTGGCCACAGTGTTCTTTCTGCCACTTGCGCTCGCTGTAGTCGCACATCACCGTGTAGCCTGCCAGGTAGTCGAGAGCGTCCGCTTCATGGACATTGCTGGCCGTGCGTCCCACCACCAGCGCAAGCTCCACTTCGTAGTCGAGTTTAGTGCTTCCGTGCGGCAAGACCACATCGTCAAACGGACCGCAGCAGGAAGTGGTCGCCTTCATGAACAGCACCGGCTCATCAGGCACTTCCCCACCGAACTCCTTGGCATGGTCCGCGTAGTTTTTCCCCACACAAACCAGCTTGGAAGGTCGCACCACAGGAGCTCCCAAGCGGGTCTCAGGGTCGAGCCGGATTCCTCCGATACAGCCTCCGTCGACCCAAGACTTCAACGAGTCGAGTCCGCCGCAGGCAAAAAACGCCTCATCGTAATCAAGAAATTCGCCAGAAGCATCGATCAAGCTTCCGTCATCCAGCATAACTCCCGGATCTTCATGACCCTCTCCCCCGTGACGTATCAGTTTCATAATCTTATTGAGTGCACGGCGATCTGTTTAGCTGCGAGACGCATTCATGATTGGGAAAATAAGGCAGCCCCTTCTCCATCAGCTGGAAATGCGCCACCCCGTTCTTTTTTCCAGAGTAAATTGCCATCGGCACGGATTTCGAAAATCCCACCACTGCCCCCGATCAGAGTCACCTCTTGACCGGTCGCTTTTTCAATCTCAGCCGACACACGGTCGGCTTCAGGACGGTAGTTTCACTGTTCGCAATATTCGATTTCAATCGCCATGGCTGGAGTATGCACAAGACCACCCTGCTTTGTCACGAAGAAGCTACAGGAAATGGCGACTCGTCGGGACCAAACACCCGGACACAAAAAACCCCTTGATCGCTCAAGGGGGATTAAGAAATGGTCGGGGAGACAGGATTCGAACCTGCGACATCCGGCTCCCAAAGCCGGCGCTCTACCAAGCTGAGCTACTCCCCGTAGCCAATTAATTTGCTGTCCGTTCGGACGGCGGGCAGAAACTCCATGAATCGGGCCAAAGGATCAAGATTAAAGTGACACAAAAGGTGATTTTTTTTCATTCCCGTTCTATGAAATCAAGGATTCAGCACGTTCCCCTCGCCCTAGAACATTGACGAGCAAGCACTTTCCTTCATGATCTGGAAAAATCGTGTCTCAGGTAAAAATCTGCACCTAAACCCGTTTTTGTAGCCCTCAACTGCCGCTTTGGTCGCAAAATCTGCATTTTTGCGATCATGGCATAGTTTTTCACCATCAAATGTGACAAGATTGGCCGTTTGTGCTATCCAGAGGAGTGTGTGCGCCAATAGGTGTCACGCCATCAAAAAACATACAAACAACAACCCTATACTAATACCATGAAACTCAAATACATCCTCACCCTGCTCAGCGCCGCTGTGGTTTTCACTTCCTGCGACAAAGCCAAGGAAGCCTCACAAGACGCTGCGGATAAAGCCAAAGCTGCTGCCGAAGCCGCTGGTGAAAAGGCCGGCGAAGCCGCTGAAAAAGCTGGCGACGCTGCTAAAGAAGCAGGTGAAGCCGCCAAAGAGGCTGGTGCAGCCGCAGCTGATGCTGCAGGAGAAGCCGCCGATGGTGCTGCCGACAAGGCCAAGGAAGCTGCCGATAAAGCTAAGGACGCCGCTGGCGAAGCCGCCGATAAGGCTGGTGAAGCTGCAGAAGGTGCCAAAGACGCCGCAGGCGAGGCCGTCGAAGCCACTAAACAAAAAGCAAGTGATGCCGTGGAAGCTGCTAAAGAAGCAACCGGCAACACCGTGGAAGCAACCAAAGAGAAAGCAGCTAGCGCTCTCGAAGCAGCCAAGCAAAAGGCCGCTGAGGCAGCCGGTGCAACTGGCGCTGGTGAGTAATGGTTCCTCGGTGGATCGGTCCAAGGATTCATCCACCGAAACCATCGCATAACTGAACACTCGATCTATTCAAGCATCCGCTCCTGTTTATCAAGCAGGGGCGGATTTTTTTATACGCATTCGCCTCTAGCCAGTCGCTTTTTCCACCGAGCTCTCTGACGCGTAATTCATTTTCACAGGCTTGCAATCTGCCTACCTTTTCTTCATCTTCGCCGCACCTATGGAACTCACCGCCATCATTGAAGCGCTGCTCATCGCATCCGAGGATCCGCTGCCGATCTCTGAAATCGCTCGCTTGGTGCGCGCCCGCGTCGCCGAAGCCGAGGACGCACTGGCAGCAGACGCAGAAGATTATGATGCTGGGAGCAAACCGGAGCTTCCCGAGCACCTCAGTGTGCTTGGCAATCTCAACGAAGATGCGGTCACTCTGGCCATCGCCGAGCTCAACCACAACTACGAGATCACCGGCCGCGCATTTCTCTGTGCCGAGCGCGCCAAAGGCTGGAAAATCTACACCCGCCCGGATTATGCCGAGTTTGTCCGTCAGCTATTCCCCGGCCGTAAACCCAGCCGACTCAGTGGGCCGGCGATGGAGACACTCGCCATCATCGCCTACCGCCAGCCTGTCACCAAAGCCTCGCTCGAAGCCGTCCGCGGCGTCTCCTGCGATGGCATGCTGCAGAAACTTCTCGATCGCGAGCTGGTCAAGGTCGGCGGTCGGGCCGAACTGCCCGGCCGTCCCCTGCTCTACGAAACCACCGATCTCTTTTTCGAACACTTCGGCGTCAAGTCCGTGGACGAACTGCCCAACGCCGACGAACTGCGCTCGGTGAAATTGCCCGAGCCGAAGGACGTCGTGGAGGAAGACTCGGACGACTCCGCAAACAGCGATGACAAGGCCGAAGACGCCGACAATTTCACCGCCGAGGAGATTGAAAAACAACTCGCCCTCACCGCCGCAGGAGTCCCCAAGGCGGAGGCCGTGCCGGAGTCCGACTCCAAGGCCGCCGAATAAGACCGCATTTACCCATCTATAACACCACATCCATCCAGTGCCTCTCGACAACATTCGCAAACGGATCGACGAAATCGATCAACAGCTGTTAGACCTCCTCAACGCCCGCGCCGATATGGTGCACGAGGTAGGTGAAATCAAAAAAAAGGAAGGTCTCCAAATCTACGCACCCGAGCGTGAAACCGCCCTGCTCCAGCGCCTGGCCGCAATGAATCACGGTCGGCTGCCGGAGAAATCCATCCGCGCGATCTATCGCGAGATCATGTCCGCCGCCTTGGCGCTGGAAGACAACCTGACCGTCGCCTACCTCGGGCCGGAAGGCACTTGGACCCACCAGGCCGCGATCAAAAAGTTTGGCCACTCGATCCAATACACCGCACAACCAAATTTCGCCGATGTCTTCAACCAAGTCGCCCGCCGCAAGGCGCACTACGGCGTGGTTCCGATAGAGAACTCCACCGAAGGCGCCGTGTCCCACACGCTCGACCTCTTTGTCGATTCCCCCCTGCAGATTTGCGCGCAGGTGCTGCTACGGATCGAAAACGGTCTGATGGCCAGCATCCCACGCGAAGAGATCAAAACGCTCTACTCCCACCCCCAGGTATTCGGCCAATGCCGAAACTGGATCCTGCGTCACTTCCCAGAAGCCGATCTGGTGGAGGTCTCATCGACCACCAAAGCCGCCCAACTCGCAGCCGACAAAGCTGCCGACGGAGCTGCCGCACTGGGAGGCAATCTCGCCGCCGAACTCCACGGCCTCACCATGCTGGAGGAATCGATCCAGGATCGCGCCACCAACACCACCCGCTTCTTGGTCATCGGAGAGAAGACCTGTCCGGCCACCGGCAACGACCGCACATCCATCCTGTTCTCCGTCCACGATCGCCCCGGCTCCTTGGTTAAGGCCCTGCAGGCATTCGATAAGCTCAATGTCAACATGAGCAAAATCGAGTCGCGTCCATCGAAGCAGCGCGACTGGGAATACATTTTCTACGTCGACCTCGCTGGCCACTGCACCGATCAAGACGTCGCCGAGGCCCTCGACGAGCTGGAAAAACACTGTTCTCTGGTCAAAATGTTCGGTAGTTACCCCGACACCGAGGAGTGATCCAAAAAAACTGACGATTTAGTCAAATTAGATCTTGCAAAGATCCACGACCCACCCTAGCTTCCGCCCGCAGCCCGAAAGGGTAACCATTTCAATCGCGGGGTGGAGCAGCCAGGTAGCTCGTCAGGCTCATAACCTGAAGGTCGTAGGTTCAAATCCTACCCCCGTAACCAATTTAAAAAAGCCGTTCTCTTAAGAGGACGGCTTTTTTGTTATCTGTAATCATCGATTATCAAGTTTACATCATCGAAAACCCATCGGGCAAAATTTACATCGGCATTTCCGAAGATGTA
>NZ_JAFBGL010000013.1 GCF_016811075.1 Oceaniferula flava | reverse complement strand
GGGAGAGCAAGACTTGCAATAATGAAGGAAGAAGCTAAACAAGAAGTGTAACCTATGTGGTCGGTTTGTTAGTAACCCATGTGCCAGTTCATACCGGGCATTCCTGCGCATCGGAAAGAAGGCTAGCAGGCCCAGCGACCTTAGCAATTAGCCGATCTCTTCCAGCTTCGGGCGACCTCTAACTCTGGCACTTCGGGCAGTAGAAGGTGGAACGATTGGAGATGACCACACGTTTGATCGGGCTCTGGCACTGGTGGCAGGGCTCGCCTTCACGACCGTAAACGTTGAGCTGCTGTTTGAAATAGCCGGGTTTTCCCTCTTCGTTGACGAAGTCACGCAGGGTGGTGCCGCCTTGTTGGATGGCTTCCGCCAAGACATCGCGGATATGCCCCACCAAGGTGGTCAGTTTCGCCTGGCTGACACGACCCGCTTTTTTGGTCGGCCGAATGCCACTGCGGAACAAGGCTTCACAGGCGTAGATGTTGCCTACTCCGACCACCACATGGTTGTTCATGATCACTTGCTTGATGCTGGTTTGACGGCCACGGGCGGCATCGATCAGCACGGCAGGAGTGAAGTCTCCCTCCAGCGGCTCTGGCCCCAGGCGGTTGAACAGGGGGTGACTGTGGATATCGCCATCTTCCGCCGCGTGCCAGAGCACGGCGCCGAAGCGGCGAGGGTCGTGAAGCCGCATTTCCATGCCATTGCCGCCACTGAGTCGGGCAATGAAGTGGTCGTGTTTGCGCAGTTCTGTCTCTTTGGGACAAATGCGCAGACTGCCCGACATCCCAAGGTGCAGGATCAGTGTGCCCCGCTCGGATTCCACCAGAACATACTTCGCTCTCCGGCGCACGGCGGTGATTTTCTGTCCTTCGAGGGCGAGCACGCTGTCTTCCACTGGCCAGCGCATGCGGCGTTCGCGCAGCTCAAGGCTGTCGATGGTGCAATCGAGCAGATAAGGTTCGATGCCGCGGCAGGTAGTTTCGACTTCGGGTAATTCAGGCATGGTGTTGTGATGTTAGGAGAGGGGGATCCGGCTCGTTGAATCAAGCCTTCTGATACATTCGATGATAAAAAATCATCAGCTTTGTAATTGTAATAAAGCCACCATGCCCGTAGATCTTGGGCGTATGAAGCGCAAATATATATTGATTCCTTTGGCTGCAGGCGCAGTCGCGTTTACCGCGTGTAAGGACAAAACAACAACCTCCTCCTCTTCTTCCAGCGATAGCGGCGCTCCCGCTAGCCAGACAGATACCCCCACACCAGCAGGCCAGCCCATCCAAGCATCCGCCACCGCTGCCGAGCGTGCGGCCGTTATGGGCTTCGCCAAGAATCTTCCCAAGGACCTCGTTTCCTACGAGGGTGTTTACAACGGCCGCAAGGCATTTGAAGAACTTCTGAAAACGCCCATCGGTGAGTTCATTCTCGAGCGCATGGCCGACGAGGGAGTCTCGCTCGAAGACCTCGCCGAAAACGAGCAGATGGCCAGTCAGTTAGCCGCCTACAGTGAGGAATACTTCATGGCTTACGGCAAGGGCACCCCGGAAACCTTCAAGGTGGGGATGCAGTTCTTGGAACGCGCTTTCTTCTACGGTGCTCGCACCGGTATCTTCGCCGCCGATGCCATGGTGCGCGAAAACGGAGATTTCAATCCGGAGTCCCCCAAGGTCTTTCTCGATGGTCCGCTGAAAGGCGCCCCCAAAGAGCTCATCGCCATGTTCGATGAAGCTGAGATCCCTGTGGTCTACCAAGGATACAAAATTTCTGATGCGGATTCCCGTGATATCGCTGCCGGTGAAATGCAGGACGGCATCAGCATGCTGGGTATGGTCGAAGGGGCTTCCGAGGCCATCACTATTAAACGTGGCGACGCGGAGTTCTCCGGTTACAAAGTTTCCGGCGCCAAGCTCGTCCAGCTGCTCGAAGCCGAGGAAGATGGAATGGCTCAAATCGAGCAGATGATCGATGCCACAGACATCACCGCTTTCAAAGCCGCTCTCACCAAGAAGGACCTAGTCGTCGTTTCCGGCGTCATTGGTGACTACGTCATGATTTTCGTCGGTCAGTCCGAAGACGATCTGGTGCTGGTGGACCAAGCTGAAGACTCGGTCTGCGCCAACGAGAAGATGGCGTTCTTGGACGGTTTTCTCGATAAGGACATTCTGATTGCCGGCTACAGCGATTCGAAATTGATCGATCAAGGCAGCAGCCTGTCGGGGATCGGTTACCGTTTGCTCAGCTCGCTGGCCAAAGGCGCCGGTCAAGGGCTCAGCGAGGCCTCGTCACTGGGTGATACCCGCGACGTGGAAGCACTGCTGGAAAGCCTTGCCGATCAAGGTGAGAAGCTCGCGGCGCTGTTCACCGCCACCGATGCCGGCTACGTGGCCTTCATCGAAGATGGCGTGAAGATGGAATCCTTCGGCGGTCCGGGTGCTCCGGCGCTGGACCTTGGGGAAACGCACAGTCTGGCTCCGCTGGAAACCGGCGAGAATACGGTGATGTTCGCGAACTGGACTGACAACGAGGACTACAACCAGAAGGTGATGGAATACATCGATACCCTCGGTGAGACCAGTTACTTGGTGACCAAGCGCATTGCGGCTCTCGATATCGACGATGGTGACTTCCGCGATTTCAAGCAGGGCGTGGACATGTTTGATAGCAAATTCCGCAGCGATGCTTTGGAGCTTTGGAAAGCCCTCCGTGGTGATCTCGCCAATGGTCTCGGCGCCGAGTCCGCTCTGGTGATGGATGTCAACGGCACCTTCCCCAAAGTTCCCGATGTCCCCAAAGCCATCCTCGACAACGGGAAGACCCCGCGTCTGGCTTACGTGAGTCAAGTGGCCGATCGCTCCAAGCTTCAGGCTTCCTGGTCGCGACTCAACACATCCGCCGAAAACATCCTGAAGACCATCAGTGAGATGTCCGGTAATGAGATCCCGATGCAGGTGCCGATGAGCAGTGAGAAGAACGATCTGAAAACCTGGTTCATTCCGATCCCATTCCAGAACGATGACTTTGTGGCATCTGTTTCGGTAAGTGACGAGCTGTTCTTTGCCTCCACTTCCAAGACCTTCTCCGAAGGCCTGGCGGAACGCTTCAAAGCCGGTGGTGGCACCGAGCGCAATGGCGCATGGTTGCACGTTGATTTCAAAGTGCTGAACAAGTATGCCAATGACTGGCTGACACTGGTGTCCGACAATGCGGAGACCGCATTCCCGAACGAAAGTGCTCGCGAAGACTTCGTGGAAAACAAACCCAAGATCGAAAAAGCGATCAAGGCGCTGGGCACTCTTGAGAAGTTGAGTGTGCACACCCGCAGCGAGGGTGGTCGCACACGGATTTCTGCCCACTTACAGGCGAAGTAAACTTGTTAAACTAATATTGTCTTTTACGGCGGGGCTTGCCAATTTGGTGCAGGCCCTGCCGTTTTCTTTTGATTAATTACCACCCCGTGGTCATCCCATGATGCACGGACAACCACACCCGCTTTATTGACATGAAATCTGTTCTCTTTGTTTGCACTGGAAATACCTGCCGCAGCCCGATGGCTGAAGGCTTGCTGAAGGCGGCCCTGCCGAAGGGTTCCGACGTGCATGTCAGCTCCGCCGGAGTGGCCGCCATGCCCGGCCAGAGTGCCAGCCGCGAAACGGCCGTGATCCTTAAGAAGAAAGGCGCTGCGCTCGATCGCTTCAAAAGCCGTCAGCTCGATGCCACGATCTTGGAGCAGACCGATCTGGTCATCGCTCTGAGCAGCTCACACGCTGATATGGTGAAGCGCAGTGCTCCGGAATTTGCCCAACAGGTGAATCTACTCACTGATTTTATCGATCCGGAAGAGGGGCTGCAAGGTGTCGATGTGCCGGATCCATTCGGCATGAATAGCGATGCCTACGAAGAGGTTGCCGAGGTCATTGAACTCGCCATCCCCGGTATCCTGAGCGCCGTTGAAAAGCTCTAATCGATTTCCCTTTCCCTATTCCCAACATGATAGAAAACGACAGCCATATTGAAGAAATTGCCAACGAGTTCGCCATCGCCGGTGAGTTCCTAACTGGTGAGGAGGTGGACAGTGGTCACATCAACTCGACCTACATGGCCAGCTTCAAGAAGTCGGACGGACGCATTGGTCGTTACATTTTTCAACGCATCAACGAGAACGTCTTCAAGGACCCTCTGGCGGTGATGCGCAATGTGGAAATGGTGACCCGACACATCAACTGGAAGGTGATGCGGGTGAAGAAAGACATCGGCGGTCAGACGCTGAACCTTTACCCGGCCCGCGGTGGTCGCTTTTATGCCACCGGCGAAGGTGGTGGCATCTGGCGCTGTTATAACTTCATCGAAGGTTGCCGGACCTACGACATCGTGGAGAACACCCGTCAAGCCTATCAGGCGGCTCACGCCTTTGGCTCGTTTCAAGATCTGGTCAGCGATATTCCCGTGGAGGACATCAAGGAAACAATCCCTGATTTCCATAATACGCCAAAACGCTACGCCCGCCTGATGGAGGTAATCGCCCAGGACACACACGGCCGCGTTGCCGGTGCGCAAGAGGAGATTAATTTCATCAAATCGCGCGAAAATATCGTCTCCAAACTGCTCGATCTGAAAGACGCCGGTGTGCTGCCCGAACGGATCACCCACAACGATACCAAGATCAACAATGTGATGATCGATATCGAAACCGACGAAGCTGTCTGCGTGATTGATCTCGATACCGTGATGCCCGGCCTGTCGCTTTACGACTTTGGCGACATGGTGCGCACGGCTGTTAGTCCCGCCGCTGAGGACGAACAAGACCTCTCCAAGGTCGAAATGCGGATGCCGATGTTCGAGGCTTTGGCTGAGGGATACATGGATTCCTGTGACTGCCTGTGCAAAGCCGAAATCGAAAACCTAGCCTTCGCCGGAAAGCTGATTTCTCTGGAAACAGGGATCCGTTTCCTAACCGACCACCTCGAGGGGGATGTCTATTTCAAGACCCATCGCGATCAGCACAACCTCGATCGCGCCCGCACGCAGCTCAAACTTGTGGAGAAGCTGGAGGAGCAGAAGGAGAAGATGGAGGCGTTCGTTAAACGTCTCAGTAACGCCCGCTCATTTCATTCCTAAGCGCAGCGACTCCTAACCCAGAGCTTGGATGGTCTTGCTCTGGGTGCCATTGAAGTCAGGGCTCTGGATGCCAAACTTCTGACCAATCGTGTAATGCAGATTGGATAGGGGTTGGGCTGGCAGTTTGACGTGTCGGCCTTGTTTTAGCTGTCCTTGGCCGCCTCCGGCAAGGAGCACGGGGAGGTCGTTTTTCTTGTGGCCATTGCCATCTTTCATGGCAGAGCCGTAGAAGACGATGGAGTTGTCGAGAAGATTGGAGCCACCTTCATCGATGGATTTCAAGCGATTGATCAAGTAGCCAAATTGCTCGACATACCAGCGACTGACGTGGGTGTATTGGGTCACCGCTTCCTGCCGTTCTTTGTGGTGGGAGATGCCGTGGTGGTCGCCGGTGACTCCATCAATGAAGCTGAAGTTCTGTCGACTGAAACCATGCGCCGTCATCAGAGTGCAGACGCGTGTGGTATCGGTCCACAGCGCCAGCACCATGAGATCCATCATCAAGCGCAAGTGAACATCACGCTCGCGGGGGATTCCCATCGGTGGCGCGGCGAGATCGCGTTCGCTGGGCACGCTGTGCGGTGTCCAGTCGGCCTGCTTGGGGTCGGTCACCCGTTCCAGCTGCACTTCCACAGAGCGCACGCTTTCGAGATACTCATCGAGCTTTTGCTGATCCAAGGAGCTGGCCTTTCTGCGGATGGCCTTGGCGTCCTCGAGCACCAGGTCCACCACGCTCTGGCGTAGTTCCGCTCGGCGCACGGCTTCGGCTCCTGTTTTGTTTCTAAACAAGCGATCGAATGCCACCCGCGGGTTGATCTCGGGAGAAATTCGCGTTGTAGGTGAGCTCCACGAGACGGTGCTGGCGATGGAAATGGCATTGCCTCGCACACTGCCTTGACGCGGTGGCTCGGTGCCTAACACCAGGGATTCATAAGCGGTGTTGCCGCCGATCTTTTTGGCGATTTGCTGGTCGATGGACATCGCCGCTTTACCGTTCTTGATGTTCACTCCGGTGAGGAAAGCGGAGGTCATTTGGACGTGGTCTCCGCCCACGGTGTTGTTCAGTCCGGAGACCACCATGAACTCATCGCGCAGCTCCTTGAGTGGTGCGAGGATGGGGGAGAGCTGATAGTTGGCTCCCGTGCCTTTGACGTCCCACGCCTTGGGGTAAACGCCATTGGGCTGAAACACGCTGAGGTATCGCAGCGGGGGCTTTTTTTCCGTAGAGCCTTTGCCGCTAACAGCAGCCATGATTTCCAGCTGGGGAAGTGCAATCATTGCACCCATGCCTCGCAGCATACGTCGTCTTGAGATCATCCAAGGTTTGTTCATTGTTCGGTGCTTTCTGGCTTGTTGTTTTTGTGGAGGAAGGGGTAACTCAACACGATTTCCTCGATCAGGGTCATGGCGTTGTAATTGTTCTTTTCGAGCGCGCCGGTGATCCGGCGCAGTGGAGCTTCGTCGTAGGTTTCCACCTGTCGCCCAAGAGCGAAGGCTAACATTTGTTCGGAGAGGTTGCGAATGAATGGTTCCTTGCGCTCTTTGACCAGCCAGGCTTTGAGCTCGGCGGCACCGTCGAACTGGAATCCGTCGAGCTCGCCTGAGCTGTCGATCGGCTGGCCGCCGGTTTCTTTTCTGCGAAAGCGGCCAATGGCGTCGAAGTTTTCCAGACCGAAGCCAATCGGATCGATCTGATCGTGGCAGCTGGCGCACTGCTCTTGTTTGCGATGCTGTTCCAGCTCCTGACGCAGGGTGAGTTTGCCGTTCAGCCCGGCATTGTCAGCGAGCTCCGGCACATCGGCAGGGGCCTCGGGGATGTGGTCTCCCAAGAGGGTCTCCGCCACCCAGACGCCACGCAGCACCGGGCTGGTGCGAGTGGGTGTGGAGGTCGCGGTGAGCACGCTGGCCATACCGAGCAGGCCGCCACGATGGCGATCGCTCAGGTTCACCGGCCGCATGTGGCTACCTTGAACGCCCTCGATGCCATAGAGCTTGGCCAGATCGTCATTGAGGTAGGTGGCGCGCGTGTCGAGCAGTGTCAGCAGGCTGTTGCCATTCTTCAGTAGATGTTCGAAGGTCAGCACGGTTTCCTGTTTCATCGCTGTGGCCAGAGCGGTGTTGAATTCCGGGAAGATTTGGCTGTCGGGAATGACGCTCTCGCCAAGGGAGTTGAACCCCAGCCATTGACCGAGAAAGGCGTTGCTGAAGGCTCTGGATTTGGGGTTCTTGATCATCCTTCTAACTTGCTGACGGAGCACTTGCGGATCGTGGAGCTGTTTCTTTTCAGCGAGTTCAAAGAGCTCGTCGTCAGGCATCGACATCCACAGGAAATAGGAAAGCCGCGACGCAATCTGGTAATGGTCGAGCTGGAATTCTCCGTCACGCGCGTCGGCCGGTGCCAGTTCGTTGCGGTAGAGGAAATGGGGCGAGACGAGAACCGCCGTGAGTGCCAGATTGACCGCTCCTCGGTAGCTCTCACCCTTGGTCTTGGCGTGCTGGTAGATGCCGTAATACTTGTTGGCAACCGCACCGCTGATCGGGCGGCGTGCGGCGCGTTGGACGAAGCGTGTGATAATTCGTTGAGCCGCCTGGTCCTCGCTGAGTTGATCGCCGGGTTGCACATGATACACCAGCGAGGCGTCCTTAGCTTTTCCGAGACTTGCCGGCCCCTGAATCTTGACCCAATCGATAGCCACAGCCCCGGCAAATTTGATGCGTTTTTTACCCTTCGGTTTCCGCTGAGGCACCATGTTGAAGGCGATCTGATGCGACCCCTTGGGCAGGAAGACTTCGATGGTCTGGACCGATGGGGATTCGTCGGTGAAGTGGAAATCTCCCTTCGGCTGATCGTTGATCCGCATGCGGGCAATGCCGCGCTTCGTCACCGAGCTAAAACCGCGCACTTTAATACGATACCTTCCATTCACTGGGATTTCGATGGCGTTGTAGAGCGTCATTTGGCCAACTCTCAGCTGGTAACCGTGTAGTTTGCCATCGGCGTAAGTGCCGGTGGGCACTTTGGATTCGGTCATGAACATCGCCTCGCTCTCCAGATGGATGTTCGCCGGTTCGAGTGTGTCCGAGGTCAATGCCTCGAGAGCTCCTTCAGCGGCGGTGAAGTATTTCTCGATGGTGGTCGGCGTCATGAAGAGGTTGTCGCGATCGGTGGTGAAGCCGCTGTTTCCTTCGCCGTCATCAGTGAAAATATACCCCGGCTGAAAATCGGCGCCGAGCAGGTCGCGCATGGTGTTATTGTATTCCGTCTTCGTCAGGCGGGGGATGGTGACATGCCCGGCATTTTTCACCTTGGTCCAATCGATTGAGTTCAGCTCCTTGTCCAGCCAGCTCACCAGTGCGGCCCGCTCCTTGGCGCTTGGCAGTGGGTCTTTGGTCGGCATTTCCTCGCTGCGAATTTGCTCCAGCACCTCCAGCCAGAGCTTGCGATCTTTGAAAATCGATTGGGGCGATTGGTAAGGCGTCAGATCTAAGTCGGCCTTGAGTTTCTTGCCTTCGCCGTGACAGCGGTAGCAATACTCCTTGAGCAGTGGCTGAATGTCCTGCTGGTAAGTCAGCGCCTGTGTGGAGTCTTCCGCGCTGAGCACCGTGGGCAGGAGTGTCATGCAACCGGCGAGCAGGGCCGGTGGAAGCTTGGGGAATGGAATCATCAACGACAAAGGAGGTTTAATGATAAGCATACCTCGTTGGGCATCCATTCATTTCACCAAAGTGATCTGATGTCGGGCTTCCGAGCTGTCTGCTTGGTTTCATGCGTCAGCTACCTCTGCCATCGACCGCTGGGCGGTAGGGTGGGGGCATGCCAGGCCCTCTTCAAATCGGCTCCCTGTATGGCCTAAGAAGCGGGGGCTGAGGCGTTAAAAGGAGAAAGCCCTTGAGCGGGTTGCTCAAGGGCTTTCATAAAGTACGCAGACTGGGACTCGAACCCAGGACCAATTGGTTAAAAGCCAACTGCTCTACCAACTGAGCTATCTGCGCTTTGTTGGGTTTGTGCTTTGCTTCCCGTTCGGGCCGCTCGGCGGCGGCAAAATACGTACACGCTGAGATTTCGCAAGATTTATTTTGCCTGAAATGCATTATTTTTTCCGGCATTGTTTCTGACCTGTTGAAAATGAGTGATCTGGGGAAATTATTTTTTTTGGGCGGACGAGACGATTTTCGAGTTCGGCGGGGAGAAAGAAATAGATTCTACTTGTCAGAGCGCCGATAAGCATCTATGGCTCTGCCGCATCAGCTCTACGAACGCTCGGGGGTGGGTCATCTGACCCACTCTTTTGTGTCTCAGGGTAACACCTCCAAGGGGAGCTCCCTTTCCGAGTGAATCATCGAATCGAGATTCACTTTTTTCAGACTAACATCCAATCACTGCCAGAAACAAGCCATGACCAACGACATCGTCGCTCTCATTGACTACTACGAGAAAGAAAAGGGCATCGACCGCGACAAGGTCCTTGCTGCGCTCGAGTTCGCCTTTATTTCCGCCTATCGCAAGATGGTTCCGGGAGCCGATGCCATCGAAAAGATTCGTGCCGATGTGGATACCAAAAAAGGCGACACCGTGATCTTCGCGGGGCTGGAAGTGGTGGCCGATGACGATTACGTCGATAAGTTTAACGAAGTGCCTCTTTCTCTGGCACAGAAGAGCAAGCCGGATGCCGAGCTGGGTGACACCGTTGATTTCAACGTCACTCCCAAGAACTTCGGCCGCATTGCTACCCAGACTGCTAAGCAGACCATGATGCAGCGCCTGCGCATGGCTGAGAAGGAAATGATCTATGACGAGTTCAAGGATCGTGCCGGCGATATCGTTAGTGGCACGGTGCGTCGTTTTGAGAAAAGCGATGTGCTCATCGATCTTGGCAAGTTTGAAGGTCGCATCCCATCGCGTGAGCGTGTGGTCACTGAGGACTACAATGTGGGCGACCGCATCCGTGTCTACGTGGTGGCTGTCGAAAACGAAGCTCGCGGACCTGAAATCATTCTTTCCCGGAGTCACCCGAACTTCGTGCGTCGCTTGTTCGAATCCGAAGTCGCAGAAATCGCCGACAACACCGTGGAACTTCGCGGTATTGCCCGTGAAGCCGGTTACCGCACCAAGGTGGCCGTTGGCAGTAACGATGAAAAAGTCGATCCCGTCGGCGCTTGTGTCGGTCTCCGTGGAGCCCGCGTGAAAAACATCGTTCGCGAACTCAATAACGAAAAAGTCGACATCATCCGCTGGTCGGACGATCCTGCAACCTTCGTGGCCGATGCTCTCAAGCCGGCTAACATCCGCACCATCAAACTCGATAAAGAGAACAAGGTGGTTTCCGTCACCGTTGATGAGGAGGAACTCAGCAAGGCCATCGGTCGTCGTGGCCAAAATGCCCGTCTGACTGCGAAGCTGATGGGCTGGGATGTCCAGGTCAGCAAGGACGAAACCCAGCACGAGCAATTCGAAGCCCGTGTCGGTGATGCCGCATCCTCTCTGGCTGATCAACTTGGTCTCGATGCCGCGATGGCCGAAAAACTTTTCCGCGCCGGTGGTGCTACCGCCGAGCTTGTGGCCCAGATGCCAGCCGAATACATTGCTGCCGCTCTCGAGGTTTCCGAAGGTGAAGCCGAAACCATCCTGAGCAAAGTGGTGGTAGAAGACGCAGCACCTGCGACCACTGACGAAGCAGCAAGTGAGGAAAAAGCAGATGCCTAAGCATTGCACCTCCCTCCAAGACAGGTTATTAAATCTAAAAACAGCAGGACTTCAGAGTCCTTATCCAATCCTTTAAAAAACACCCTTCCTACCCAATAAATACCCAGCATGGCAGATTCCAGCGATAAACCGAAAAAATCCAAAGACGTTCTTAATCTCATCGATGACAATCCTGGGAAGAAGATCTCTCGTAGAGAGCGCCAGCGTATCGAAGAGGCGTCCAAGGTGAAAAGCGTGGATGATCAGAAAAAGGAAGCTCTGGATATTTTTGAAGACGAAGGCACGAAGAAGAAAACTTCGGTCATTAAGAAAAAAGGCGGTTTGCACAAGCAGATGCCGACCATTTCCAAGATCCTCGATCCTGTCGACGAGTTCGCTGCTTCCAAGTCCGCAGCTGGTGCCGAGTCCTCCGGGGCTGACGCTGGTTCCGACGACCAGGAAAAAGTGGCCGAGGTGAAAGAAGGCAAGGTCATCACGATCAAACCTCCGATCGTCGTCAGTGATCTCGCCGATCTGATGGAGCTGAAGTCCTTCCAGTTGATGGCGGACCTCATCAAGCTCGAAGTCTTCGTGGCTCCTCATCAAGCGATCGAACCTGAGATTGCTGAGAAACTTTGTGAGATGCACGGCTTTGTGTTCGAGCGCGAGAAGCGTGAGAAAGGTGGCGGTGTTCACAAGGAGAAGAAAAAAGTCAAAGAGCCGAAGGCCGTGGAACACGAGCCAGAGGAAAAACTCGAATACCGTGCCCCGATCATTACCTTCATGGGTCACGTTGATCACGGCAAGACATCGCTTCTGGACTACGTGCGCAAAAGCCGCGTGACCAAGGGCGAGGCAGGTGGAATCACCCAGCACATCGGTGCTTACCACGTCGACCACCACGGCCACCCGATCAGTTTTATCGATACCCCAGGTCACTCGATTTTCACCGAAATGCGCGCCCGTGGCGCCGACGTCACCGATATCGTGGTGCTCGTGATTGCCGCCGATGATGGCATCATGCCTCAGACCAAGGAGGCGATTGAGCATGCGAAGAAATCGGAGAAAACCATCATCGTTGCCATTAACAAGTGCGACATGCCTGGTGCCGACCCGATGCGTGTGAAAACTCAGCTGATGGAGCACGGCTTGCAGCCTGTTGACTTCGGCGGAGAGACCGAATGTGTGGAAGTTTCCGCCGTCACTGGTCAGGGAATGGAAGATTTGCTTGAGCTCATGGCTCTGCAGGCAGAAGTGCTGGAGTTGAAAGCCAACCCACGTGCCAACGCCCGTGCCGCCGTCATCGAAGCGAGCGTTCAGCCCGGTAAGGGACCCACCGCCACGGTCATCGTCCGCGCCGGCACCCTGAAAACGGGAATGCCATTCATCTGCGGTCCTTATGCCGGCAAGGTGAAGAGCATGTTTAACGATCTCGGCGAGCCTGTGAAAGAAGCTGGCCCTGCCATCCCTGTGGAGGTCATCGGCTTCGCTGAACTGCCTCACGTTGGTGATGAACTGGTTCAGATGAAAACCGAGAAGGCTTCGAAGAAACTTTCCGAAGAGCGTTTGCAAGCCAAACGCAATGACCGTCTGCAACGTCCTAAGATGAGCCGCATGGAGGATCTGATGTCCATGGTTCAGGGCGATAACAAAGCTCAGCTCAACATCATCCTCAAAGGCGATGTGCAAGGTTCCGTGCAGGCGATCGAAAACGCCGTCAACGATATCAAGAGCGACAAGGTGGAGCCCCGCTTCATCAGCTCCGCTGCCGGTGCCATCACCGAAAGTGACATCCTCATGGCCAGTTCCTCCGGAGCGGTTGTGTTAGGCTTCAACACCAAGGTGGAAGCGAAGGCAGTAAAGGCTGCCAAGAGCGAAGGTGTGCAGATCAAGCTGTTCTCCGTCGTTTACGAACTTCTCGATACCGTGGAGGAAGCCATGCTCGGTCTGCTCGATCCGATCACCCGCGAAACCATCATCGGTCACGCCGACGTCAAGCAGGTGTTCAAGGTCCGCAAAGGTCGCGCCGCAGGTTGTATCATCAAGGATGGTAAAGTTTCCCGCACCGCTCACGCTCGTGTGCTGCGCGGCAAGGTTCCAGTCTTCGATGGCAAGATGTCTACTCTCCGTCGCCACATGGATGAGGTCGATGAGGTCAAGACAGGTATCGAGTGTGGTATCCGTCTCGGTAGCTTCGACGAATACGAAGAGGGCGATGTCATCGAGTGCTACATCCTCGAGAAGATCCCACAGACGCTGTAGTCGGAAGATCGGATTAAATCTTAATTATTGATACCGTGAGCCAGAGACTCGATAGAATCAACGCATTGCTTCGCCGCGAAATCAGCACCATCGTGCAGCGCGATTTCGAGTTCCCTGGCTTGCTGGTCACCGTCAGCGAGGCAGAGATCACTCAGGATCTACGCGAAGCCAAGGTGTTCATCAGTGTGCTGGGCGGCAAGGCCGAGCCGGTGCTGGAACAACTGGCGCAAAAGCGCGGCTTGATCCAAAGCCGCATCGCCAAGCGCGTGGTGCTTCGCTGCACTCCGATTCTCGATTTCCGCGTCGATAACTCTGCCGAGCGCGGGGTGGAAATGGTCAACATCCTCGAGGAGGTCGATAAGCTTCCCAAGGCACCGCCTGAGGAAGACGAAGATGAGGCCAAGTAAGCCGCCTAGCGTCGCAAGCTTGAAGCGCCTACGAACAGCACGGACCAACGACCGAATCACAACGCAGCCAGAAAACGGCTGCGTTTATTATTCTTCCAGCGATTCCGGTAGGGTGCAGAGAAGTTCCTGGTAGCGGTTCTGATCAAAATCGCGCTTGTCGATATACATGCGGTTGGTTTCGTCCGCGAGACAGAGGGCAATCGCTTCAACCGCTTCGTCGGGGCTCAGGCCTTCCTGTTCAACAAGCCGGGTGTAGGTGACTTTGACGTAGGGCGTCTCGGCCGATTCGATTTGCTGCTTAACAGCGGGAAGCAGGGCATCGATCAGTGACTCGTCATTCATAGGTATAGTTTAGCTGGAAATAGCCACTGGCGCAATCTGAATAGCGTCTGAGGGATTATTCTAATCCGGCTGCCGTCGTCCACGGGAGATATTCCTTGGGGATCTGCGCCTGGAAAGCAAGCCGTTCTCCGCTGCGTGGGTGATCGATGACGAGCTGCCAGGCGTGTAGCATCAATCGACCCGGCTGCTCCGGTTGACGTGCCGGTTTGGCATAAATGGGATCGCCTAAAATCGGGGTGCCGAGATGGACCATGTGCACCCTGATCTGGTGGGTGCGTCCGGTATGGAGGTCGCAGAGCACGAGACTGGTGCCGTTTTCCGCACTGTGCAGCACGCGGTAGTCGGTGATGGCTGTCTTGCCACTGCCGGGATTGACCACCGTCATTTTCATGCGGTTGACCGGATGCCGACCAATGTGGGTGAAGATGGTGTCTTCGCTTTTGTTCGGTTGGCTCTGCACCACGGCGAGGTATCGTTTTTCATTGCTGCGCGAGGCAAATTGCGCGGAGAGGTGACGGTGGGCTTCGTCGGTTTTGGCTGCCACCATGCAGCCGGAGGTGTCTTTGTCGAGTCGGTGCACGATACCGGGTCGCTGAGGGTTGATCTCGTATTCGTCGCCATTTTTTTGACTCAGTCCGGAAAGTTTCCCTTGGCAGTGGTGCATCAGGGCGTTGACTAGGGTGCCGTCGTCGTTGCCTGCCGCGGGGTGCACCACCATGCCGGGTGCCTTGTCGATGACGATGATGTCGTCGTCTTCATAGAGCACGGTCAGAGGGATGTCTTGGGCGAGCACGCCTTCGCTGGGTTTTTCATCGGGGAGCTCAATCGAGATCTGGTCGCCATGAGCCACGCTCTGCTTCGCCTTGGCCGGCTGGCCATTGAGGAGGATATGACCGGATTTGAGTAGCGACTGGATTTTCGAGCGCGACAGCTCCGTCAGACGGGCTGTTAAAAATTGGTCGATGCGCTGCGCCTCGATGTCTTCCACCTGAATATTCACGGCCGAGATGCTGCAGGCTGGGGAGAGTGAAGTCAACGCGCAGTCTTGGTCGATTTAGATTTGAGATTTTGCCACGACCTCATAGAGTCCACACGTGAGCCAGTTCACCTTGCTGCAAAAACGAGCCGCCATCTCTGTGATCGCGGCGCTGGGGGTGCACGGCCTGGTTTTTGTCGCATGGATTCTCCTCCTGATGTGGGACCTTCCGCTATTTGCCTACCAAACGCCACCAAGCGAGCCGCAGGTGGAGCCTGAGGTCACCGTGGTGCTGCGGCAAATGCAGACGCTCCCGGAACCGAAGCCACCAGCACTGCCGGAGCCTGCTCCTGAACTGGCGCAACAGCAACCGAAACCCAAAGCTCCCGAGCCACCGAAACCTGAGGTGGAACCCACTCCCGAACCGTCGGTGGTGGTGAAACCCAAGGTGGAAAAACCTGAACCCGCCAAGGCTCCGGAGGTGAGCGAGCGCCGATTCGCCCGCACCTCGGCCGAGCAAGCGGGCACTCCGGATGCCCCGACCGATATTCTCGGCGATCGCGACACCCGTGCCGCCTCCGAGCTGGCGCCCACACCCGGCGCCGCGCCGAACACACCCGCGCAGGATGGAGTGAACCCGCTGCACCCGGGGCACGTGGAAACGGTCGACCGTGATCACCAAGATGGCTCGGTGGGCATGGATCAGACGGGCGAATACACCGAGACGCCGCAGGAGGCAACGGCTCGCAAGGACTCCGAAACCATCGACGATGCCCCCAAGCTCGATGTGCCGACACCTGAGGAGGGGTCGTCTGCCAAGGCGAAAAGCAAGCACCTCGAGCAGGGCCGGATTCTGCCGAACAGCGACGGCGGCGATGGCAAAGCCAGCATTCAGGATGAGCCGAAGGCTGAGGAAAGTCCGAAGGAGAAGCCGAACGAGGGGTCGAAAACAGAAGGGCAGGGGGACGCCATCAAACAAACTCCCAAAAAAGACAACTTCAGCGGGCTCTCGCGTAAAACCAGGGTCACCGGCTCGATCTCGCGTCGGGGGAAAAGCTCGCTCAATGTCAAAAACTCACCGCTCGGGCGTTATCAGGCACTGATCAGTAAGGCGGTGGAGCTGCAATGGCGGCGAAACTGCGAGCAATACCGAGATCACATCGTGCCCGGCGTGATCTCCATGCGCTTTTATATCGACCAGCAAGGCAAAGTCACCAGTGTCCGCTTGGTGGAAGCGGTCGAGGGAAATCTCATCGAACGCGGATTTACCCAGCGCGCCATCCGTCAGGCGAAAATTCCCAAAATGTCCAAAGATGTCATCAAGGAGCTCAATGGGGAGCATCTCGAATTGATCTATAACTTCTACTTCTAAGCATCCAGCACGTAGCCGTCGCCCGAGGCCACGCCGCGCGCCAAAAGAAATCACCATTTCCCGCTGGATCATCCGGCTGTGGCAGTGCATTTCCTGTGCATCGAAAATTTATCCATGATAACGCAAATCCTAATGAACAACGCAGATCCCCAAGCTTGGGAAACCGTGTGGAACTTCTTCAAAAACGGCGGCTGGTTCATGGTGCCGATCCTGATCTGTTCGGTCCTGGCCGTGGCGGTGGTCGCTTATAAAATCATGACCCTCACCAAGTCCCTGATCATTCCCAGCAAGCTGGTCAGTGAGGTGGAGAAAATCGAAGAGCATCTGGAAAAAGGCAGCTTGAATGGTCTGCAGGATCAGTTCACTGCCGGAGAAACCTCTCTGGCCCGCCTGTGCCAAGTGGCGCTGCACAATGCCGGCAGAACGCAGGGCGAGGTGCAGGAGGCTGTGCAGTCGGCCGCTCGCGAGGAAATTGTCAAGATGAACACCGGCATGCCGACACTAGAGGTGGTGATCACCATCGCTCCATTGTTAGGCCTGCTGGGCACCGCCAGTGGATTGGTGATCGTTTTTGCCAGCGTAGGCCAGTCCGCGGATCACGCCAGTGTGGGGCAGGGCATTGCCATGGCGCTGAACACCACGGTGGCCGGCCTCGCCGTGGCCGTTCCCACCGTCATCGCCCACAGCCACTTCAACCGTAAGATTGAGTTGATGGCCGCCCGTCTCGAAGTTCTGATGGGCAAGGTGACTTCCGCCTGCCATCAGCATGTGTTTTTCAAAAACCGCTAACCGTCAGATCCCTTGGAGTTCCAGCGCATCCAACGTAAAATCCCGCCTGTGCCGATCATTCCCTTGATCGACATCTTGGCGATTTTGCTGATCTACTTTGCCGTCGAGTTTGACCCCAAAACCAAACGCCCGGTGATGAATATCGAGCTGGCGCTGGTGCAGGATTCCAAGACCACGACCGAAGTGGTGGAGCCTGCCGCCGTGCTGGCGATCTCCGCCGAGGGCATGATCACTCTCGATGCCACCCGCATTCCCGATGAAATGTTGGTTGACTATCTCAAGGTGTTCCGTGAGAAGTTCCCCAGCCGAAAACTTGAACTTGAGCCCGACAAGGGGCTGCAGTTGGAGGGATTCATTAAAATTCAAAACGCCCTGATCGCCGCAGGAATCAACCCGAAGGACGTGCCGTCACGGGTGAAACTTCCGGAGTCGACCATCGATACCCAATAGCCTGACAAATTATGATTTTAGACATTACCCAATACGGAGACCCTGTGCTTCGCAAGAAATGCAAACCTGTTCAAGTGGTCGATGAGACGATCTTGAAACTGGCCGAAGACATGGTGGAGACCATGGTGGATGCCAATGGCGTCGGTCTGGCCGCCCCTCAGGTGGGCGAGGAACTGCGCATGGCGGTGGTGGATGTTTCTCACGATCCGGACTGCGTTTCCTTCCTCAAGGTGAACGGTGAAGATGCCAAAATGGAGGACATCATGCCGCTGATCTTCATCAACCCGGAGCTGGAACTCGATGGCCCACGCGAAAGCGACAGCGAAGGCTGCCTGAGTATCCATGACATTCGCGCCAACGTGCGCCGCCCAACCATCGTCAAAGCCAAGCTGGAACTGCTCGATGGCAGCATCATGGAGCTGGAAACCGACGGCCTGTTCGCCCGCGCGATTCAACACGAGGTGGACCACCTCAATGGCACCTTGTTTGTCGATCGCATCAGCCCCGCAGCCAAGGTCAGTATCAAACGCAAACTGCGCCGTCTCGCAGCCCATCAAGGCTGATTTCCCAAGAGCTTTTTTCACCCCTGCCACTGTGCCTAAGAAATACCAAGAGCTGGAAGGATTGACCGTGCGTGTGGACGACATCGTCTACATGCCCAGTCTGGATGCTCCTGCGGACAAACCTCACCCCTTCGTCTACTTCATCACCATCGTCAACGAATCCACCGAGCGCGTCAGAATCCTCGGTCGGAAATGGGTGGTGCGTGAGCGCGAAGGCGAGGTCTGCGTGGTGGAAGGTGATGGCGTGGTCGGACAAACTCCCGCACTCGAGCCGGGTGACGATTTTTCCTACAACAGCTACCACGTCATCGGCGATGATGCCGTAGCCAGTGGATCGTTCTTCGGCACCACCGCCGAAGGCAAAAAGGTCCTGGCCAAGGTGCCTGAGTTCAAATTGGAACTCCCCGATTGGGCCTAGGCGTTTAAGCCCTTGTCATCGCGCTACCCTCCACCGGTTTGAGCGTGGCACAAAAAACGCCACCTCCCAGGCAAGTAAAGCCGTGTGAGGTGACGTGTGAGAAAAGTGGTGAGTGTGCAGATGTGGCCTTACTTGCGTCGGCGTAACAGCAAGGCCAGTCCGCCTAGGCCGAGAAGTGCTGCAGAGCCGGGTTCTGGCACCGCGGTGATGCTGATGTTGTCGAGTCCTGTGTCGATTCCGGAGGTCCCGTCAGAGGCATCAGTGAAGGTTAGAACACCTTCGGCATCGGTGGCTGTGAAGGTGAACGTAGAGACCGTTCCGCCATCGCCAATGGTGAGGTCGGTGCCGACACCCGAGCCAATGGAACTCCCCAAGCTGTTGAAGTCGCCATTGATGCGAGCCACGTTGTTGTTGCCGTTGAACATTTCAATCACTTCGAAGGAAACCTCATACTGCTGCCCAATGGTGAGCCCGGTGATCGTTTGGTAGAGCGTCCCTCCCGTGGCCGAACCACCTTCGTTGAAGACGACGTATTGGTCGCCAGCTGCTTTTCCTGAGTTCGATGTGACTGCGGGTTCTCCGTCTGCCAAAATATTGACGCTTCCGCTGGTCGAGCCGGTGAATGTCCAGCCGTCGATCGTATCGACAGTGGTGGCGGCCCAGCTGTTGTCGCCGAGCGATTGAGCGCTGAAATCTGAGTTGATGACGGTGATGGCTGCGTGCGAGACGCTGCTTAGCGACAAGACCGCTAAACCGATGGATGCGAATGGCGTGATGATTTTCATGTGGTTGGTTTTATTGATTGATGGTCATGTTAACCATGATCTTCATTCACATAAAACAAGCTGTGAGCGCTGATGTAAATGTTGTGCAGCCCACAAGAAGTTATGCCAAATCCACATGCAGTGGTCGGCCCGCGAGCTGCTCGCAGAGGCCAGAGGCTTTAACTGAGTCGCATGCGGCGAGCCTTCCCCCACGATGAGGGACGCGTGCGATGAGGTCTGACGATCGATCAGCTCTGCGTCATCACGTGGATGCGGGCAGATGTTTTTGCGCCTGCTCGATATCAGCCGGGTAGGTGATTTTTGGGTTGGTGCTGTCGTTGGTGACCAGCTTGACCGGCTGACCGATGAGTTCCATGGCGGAAACTTCATCGGTGACGCGTGCGCCGGATTCCTGCACTTGTCGGTAAGCCTTGAACAGTAACTCGGCTTGGAAAATTTGCGGCGTCTCCATCAGCCAGAGGTCGTCGCGGCTGACGGCTGCCGAGACCATGCCATGTTCGTCGGCACGTTTGACGGTCTCGGTGACCGGGCGCGCCGAGGCGGCCGCACCGTGTTCGCTGGCCGATTGCAGAACCTTGCGGATTTGCTCCACCGAAATTAATGGTCGGGCGCCATCGTGCACCGCGATGAAGTCGGTGTCGCCCGCGAGCACGGCCAGACCGGAGGCTACCGAGTCGTGGCGGTCGGTGCCGCCGTCGACACGCTGAATCAGCTGCTCGGAGAACTCGACGTCGAGTTCATCAAAGCGGGCTTCGGGGCAGACGACAACGATCTCACTGACCTCGGAACAGGCGGCAAAGGCCTCGATGCTGCGTTGCAGCACCGGCTTGCCTGCGAAGTCGGCGAGCAGTTTGTCAAAGCCCATACGCCGACTCGATCCAGCGGCGACGATGATGGCGGCAAATTTCACGGGGGGAGAATGTCGCGGTTAGGAAAGGCGCTTCATCACGGCCTGGGAGAGCGTTTTGCCATCGGCACGTCCTCCGGTTTTTTCCTGCAGAATGTTCATCACCTTGCCGATGTCCTTGCGGGATTCTGCGGCGGACTCGGCGATGGCGGCATCGACGGCGGCTTCGATTTCCTCCTGGCTCATAGCTGCGGGGAGGTAGGTTTCCAGCACGATGATTTCTTCCTTTTCCGTCTCGGCCAGCTCGGCACGACCTGCGTTTTCGAATTGCTCGATGGAGTCTTGGCGCTGTTTGATCTGCTTACGGATGATGTTGATCACTTCGTTATCGGGCAGCTCGGTGCCGGCACCGGATTTTTCGATGGCGGCATTGGTGATTGCTGTTTTCAGGGCGCGGAGGACGTTGAGGGCTGCCTTGTTGCGCTCGCGCATGGCAGTTTTCATATCTTCGAGAATGGTGTTGGTCAGAGAACTCATGATGGTAGTGGATGGTAAAAGGTTGATGGCTGACGGCCCGCCGTCAGAAGTCGAGCGGGCGATCCATGGCGACATCATTCCCTGATCCGGCGGGGGATCAAGAATAGAATGCGGACTGGCTGACACGATGATTCGGCTCGCTTGATTTCGCTGAATTTGGAATTTGGAATTTATGCGTTAAAACCTACCATCCGCGCGTGCTCAGCTCACTCCGACTTCAGAACTTCCGTTGCTTTGATGCCTTGGCTCTCGAAGTGCCGGCATCGGGCGCTGTATTCGTCGGTTCGAATGCGATGGGGAAGACGTCGATTCTGGAAGCGGTCTGCGTGCTGGTCCGATTGCAATCGCCCCGCAGCTCGCGGATGGGGCGGATGGTGCAGGTGGAGACGCCGGGGTTTGGTATCGCTGGCGACTGCTGGGAAAGCGATCGCCAAGTCCGCTTTGCCGCACGCAAGGGGCTGACCATGAAGGTGGACGATGAAGCCGTGGTAAAGCAGGGCGACTACCTGCGAGCGGGTGGTCTGGTGGTGTGGATGGGCAATGACGATCTGGAGCTGGTGCGCGGCTCGGCCAAGGTGCGACAACGCTATCTCGATTTCTTGGGATGCCAGGTCGACCCGGTCTACCGCGATCACTTGCACCGCTATCAACGTGTCCTGAAGGCGCGCAATCTCCTGCTCAAAGACCAATTCCCTAGAGAGGATGAGCTGGCTGCTTACAGCGGGCTGTTAGTTCAGCATGGGAACTATCTGACCTCGTCGCGGAAGCAATTGGTGGCGTTGTTAGAACCTGAGGCATCGACCTCGCAAGCGACCGTCAGTTCCTGCGATGAACGGGTCGGTCTGGAATACGTAGCCGGCTCCGGCGATGACCTTGCGGCAAGTTTGGAAATGACCGCCGAACGCGAACGCCGCCTCGGCCAGACAGTGGCCGGGCCGCACCGCGATGAGCTGCGGCTGACGATCAATGGCATGGCTGCGAATGATTTTGCCAGCGAAGGCCAACAGCGGACTTTGGCACTCTCGATGAAACTGGCCCAGGGTGAGCTGCTGCAAAAACAAGCCGGACGGCTGCCGATTTACCTGCTCGATGACATCTTTGGCGAGCTCGACCCAAGTCGCCGCAACGCGCTGATGGCGGCCTTGCCCAAGCAGGCGCAAAAGCTGATCACCACCACCAATGTCGATTGGATGGATGACGACTTCGCGGTGATCGAGATGCAATCGCTGGTGGCTCGATAAGCTGGTGGTTCGCAAAAGGAGCAGCACCAGCGTTAGAGCGGTTGCCGGGTTTACTTGGTGGTGAAGCAGCTGGTCGGTAGGTCTTCGCCGTTCACCAAATTGGCTCCTTCGGCGAGGATGTTCCAGGCGTAACGTGCTTGGGTGGGCTTCTTGATTTGATCGTTGTGCAGCACCACGGTGTCGCCCTTGATCTTGGCTTCGGCCGGGAGCCATTTACCTTGGCTGTCGAGCAACTCAAAGGCACCGGGGGCTTTGCCGTCTCTTGTTTTCAGGCCCTTGGCGTGGTTGAAGTGGATGGTCATGGTCGTGCCGGAAACCTCGCTGGAGGCGTAGAGCGGACCGGAAACGATGATGTCACGGAACCCGTAATCCTGGTGTAGCGCCCAGCGTGCGAGACGCTGACCGACGTCGATCTTGTTCGATGGGTGAATGTTGGTCAGGTTGCCGATGTCGTTGATCACCGCCATACCGATGTGGGTGTCTTCCATCTCCGGATCGTCGAGCAGCTGGCGCATTTCATCCTGCACAGGGACCCAGCCGAGGCGTTCTGTTTGGCCGAAGTTGGCGAGTTGGACGTAGTAAAAGGAGAGCTTGCTGTCCCATTGTTTCTGCCAGTCGCGGATGAGCAGTTTCAGCAGCTCGGAGTAATCGTGGGCGGACTTGTCGTTGGCGTTGGATTCACCCTGATACCAGATGGCTCCTTTGGCGGAGTAACCGGCGATGGGAGCAATCATGCCGTTATAAATCGTTGAGTGTAGTCGACTGCTGAATGCAGGTGCCGGTGGCATTTGCGGTTTTCTTGGCTGGCGTCCCTTCTTGGTTTTTTCCCAGGCGGCGAGTCGTTGTTTCCACTTGGCAATTACTTGGTCCTGGCGTTTTTGGGCGGCTTCAGGGGAGTAGCGCTTGATGGCATTGGCCTTGGCCTCCACGAGGTATTGCAGGTCCTTCGCCTGCTTCATGGAAGCATCGCTGATGAATGGCTCGATGCGTTTGCCGCCCCAGGCGCACTCGATGATGCCGACGGGCACATTGAGTTTTTCACGCAGTGCCTTGGCGTAGTAGTAACCCACGGCGGTGAATTTCGGCGTGTTTGCCGGCTTGGTGCTGAGCCACTTGCCGGGGAAATCTTTGACAGGTTGATCGGAGGTGACGTTTCTGGAGACGTAGACTCTGAGGAGGTCGTCCTTGGCCTGAACGTCAGCCGTTTCGCCGCCGAGCCGTTGAATGGACCACTCCATGTTCGACTGCCCGCTGGCGATCCAGACTTCGCCGACCACAACATCCTTGATGACCTTGGTCTCGTCGCCCACGGTGATGCTGAGTTCTTCGCCTTGAGTGGTCGCTTTCAGCGCATCGAAGGTGATGGTCCATTTGCCGGACTTGTCAGTGGTGGCGGTGGACTTTTTCCCCGCAAAGCTGGCGCTGACCTGAGTGTTAGGTTTTGCCCAACCCCATACCTTGGCGTTGGATTGCTGTTGCAGGACCATGCCGTCTGAGAAAAATGAGGGCATGGAAACGTTGGCCATGGTCGGCAGTGCCGATGCCACGCCGAGGACGAGAGTGAGGATGAGTTGTTTCATAAGAAAGAGCCAATAAGTCAGCGCCATCAGAATTCGCTGTTGGCACAAGATGTCAATGGCGATTTGTTCCTGTGCATGAGCGTGTGATTGACCTATGCATCAGCGAGTCATCATCGATTGGTCTGAGGAAACAGGTCGATTGAAACGTGGCATAGGCGACGAAGCCTCGGAAAAATTTATGAAGGATAGCGACGTTGAAGTGGTCAGTAAGGCCGGGCCGCTTGAGAAAGCCGGCCATGCTCTGCTGCGGCGGATGGGGCCGACATGTCCGGATGGCACCAGCCTGGAAGATCAGCGGGTGTTGACCGATGAAGAGCAGCTGCAACTCAGAAACATCGTGCGCTGGACCGTCTTTCGCGCGGGGCTGGTCGGTGCGCTTTCGGCCTGTGCGGCAGCCATCGCGGCGGTCTATGCCGAGCAATGGTTCCCCGACAATAAGATCAACTACTGGCTGCTCTTTGGTGGTGTTTCTGCGCTGGCGGCGATGCTTGAGGTGGGATTTCTTTATTACGATTCACTTCGTGCGGTGCACCGGATTTCCAATGCCTGCGACGTCGAACTCTTTCCGGAGGGTGACGACCGGTCGGCGATGGCCGGGGTGATGGTGCGGGCGGCGATGGAGTTGCCGAATCCACCCGACAGCGACCCCTACGTGAATCCATTTCGCGAAGCGTCGAAGCTCAAGATCTTGTTAGGTGTGCTGATGTATAAGGGGAAGGTTCTGGTCTCCAATGCGCTGGCGAAGGTATTGATCCGGAAGATTTTTGCCCGAGGAGCGGCGCGGGCGTGGCTGGAATTTGTCGCGGTGCCGGTGACCGCCATTTGGAATGCGGTGATCTGTTTCTGGGTGCTGCGTGAAGCGCGGGTGCGGGCGATTGGGCCCTCGGCCATTTTGGAATCGCTGCCTGTGATGTTAGAAAATGCCAGTCCAGAGCTAGCCGCCAGTGCGCAGCGTGCGGTGGGCTGCTGTGTCGCCGCCAGCAGGGACCTGCACCCGAACCATCTGCAAATGCTGGTATGGATGCGACAACGTTCCGGCGTGAAAGTCACCGACGAGCCTGAGGACAGAGCTCGCTTTCAGCAAAGCTTGGACGGACTCGATGAAGTGGAGCGCCGGGTGGCGGTGGATGTTTTTGCCATGGCCGCGATTATTGACGGTCGGGTGTCGGCTAGAGAGCGCAAGTTGCTCGAGAAAATCGCCGGAAACGAGGTGGCCAACTCGCTGCGGTCACGCCTGCACGATTTCCGGATGGGCAGGGGGCTTGGCTCGATCACTGCGGAGCAAAGTTAGAACGTTCTGACGCTGCTCATGCCGCCATCGGCGTGGAGGATCTGGCCGGTCATGAAGCGGGCGTCGTCTGATAACAACCACGCCGCCAGACTGGCGATCTCGCTGGGCATGCCGACACGTTTCAGCGGATGCCTCTCTGCGGACGCTTGGCGTTTTTGATCGGAGTTGAGCAAGGGTTCGGCGAGCTGGGTATCGGTCAGTGACGGCGCAATGGCATTCACGCGGATGGCGGGTGAGAGCTCGGCGGCGAGTGCCCGCGTCAGGCCTTCCACCGCGCCCTTGGCCATGGCGATGGAGGCGTGGAAGGGCAAGCCGGTCTGCACTGCCACGGTGGAAAACATCACCACCGAGGCATGTTCCGCCTGCTTGAGCGACGGCAAAGCCTGCTGCACGCTGTGCGCAGCTCCAAGCGCGTTGAGTTTCCATTCATTCATCATCTCTTCTTGGCTCAATCGGTGGAAGGGCTTCAGGGTGATGGATCCGGGGCAGTATACCAGGCCGTCTAACTTTTCCGGCAGTTCGAGGCTATCTGCGCTGGTGGCATCGTAGACTTGATGATCAAAGTTCGATGGCTGACGGCTGGCGGTGAGGACCTGATGGCCGTCGCGTTGTAGCTGCTGCGCCAGCTTCTCTCCGATGCCGGAATTGCCGCCGATGATGAGGGTCGTTTTCATGATGCTGGGTCGTGGGGTTTCCATCCACTCGCCAGCTGGCGTGCCATGCGGGGAAAGAGGATGAGGTGGAGGGGAAAGGTGGCATACCAGTAAGCGCGACCGATCAGGCCGAGCGGACGGAAGGTGGCGGTCTGCTTGAGTGTCTCGCCATCGACCTGAAACTCTAACCAAGCCTCGCCGGGTAGTCGCATTTCCGCGTAGAGCATCAGTCGGCCAGCGTCCCGATCCGCCACGACCACGCGCCAGAAGTCCAGGGCATCGCCAGGTTTCAGTTCGGTGGCGCTGCGTCTGCCGCGGCGCATACCGATGCCGCCGATCATCTTGTCCATCAGCCCGCGCAGCTTCCACGCCCAAGTCATACTCGGCCAGCCGCGTTTGCCACCGATCGACCACACCGCGTCCACAGCATCGTTTCTGCTGCTGGTTAGAGACACGCTTTGGCTATCGCCTAAAATCCCATACTCCGGAACCTGGATGTTACGGATTTGGTCGGGCCGAAGTTTACCGGTGGACATGGCGCCATACCAGGTCGATGGCACCCGGTTCTGGGCGATGCGTGAAAAGGCTAACTCGATCGCTTGCTGATAGCTGAGCAGTTCCTGGGGGATGATTTCCTGAATCTGATGCTCACGACAAACGGTTTCCATGTGCAGACTGCCTACCAGCGCCTTGGCCAGCTGGTAATTGGTCGCCGTGACCAGGCTGAGCCAGTAGGAGGAAAGTCGGGGCGAGAAAAGTGGCGCCGGGATGATCAGGCGGACCAGCCCTCGGGTGTCGGCATACAGCTTCATCATATCGCGGTAGCTCAGCTGGTCCGGGCCGCCGATATCGAAGCTTTGATTCAGGCATTTTTCGTTGGCCAAGACACCTGTTAGGTAGGCGATGACATTGCGGATGGCGATCGGTTGGCAGCGGGTGCGTGTCCAGCGCGGGGTGATCATCACCGGCAACTTCTCCACCAGATCGCGGATGATTTCAAAGGACGCCGATCCGGAACCGACGATGATCGATGCCCGCAGGGTGGTGAGCGCGATGCTGCTCTGGGAAAGCAAATCCGCGACCCGCTGCCGCGACTCGAGGTGGGTGGAAAGTTTTCTTGAATCCGGAATGATGCCGGATAGATAGATGATCTGGCGGCATGAGGTGGGCGCCAGCCACTGGATGAACTGCTCTGCGCACTGTTCCTCCCTCGCGGCAAACCCCGGACCTGAGCCCATGGAGTGAATCAGGTAATAGGCGGCATCGATGTCCGGTGGGCAGGTGGCATCGGAGCTTTTTGATAGGAAATCATGCTCTACGATTTCCAAGCGATCGCCGAACATCTCCAGCGTTTTTTGATCGAGCCGATCCTTGTTGCGCACCACCGCCACCACCTCGTGCTCGGTCGAGCTGAGGGCGGAGAGCAGCCGCAGGCCGATGTAGCCGTTGGCTCCGGTGATTAGGATTTTCATGTTAGTCAGCGAAGGACGGAAGCTTCGCGGTGATGGTGGCATTCAGGCTGCCGACCAGATGATAGAGGCCGAAGTAGGTGCGGTTTAAATAGAGTGCGTTGGCATTGCCCCGCGAGGTGCTGAGATCGCTGAGCTCTTTGTCTAGGCGGGTGCGCTCGCCGAAGTCGGCGAGTTCATCGAAGTAGGCTTGGTTTGAAAAATCAAATGGTTGCTCGAGGAACGGTCTCGATAAGAGCTCGACCGATTCCTTGAATACCGAGGTCAGCTTGTCGCGCTGCTGTGGGGTATCGGAGCCTAACAATAATCCGATTTTTTCCAGTGCGCCACGGAAGGCTTGATCATCGCCTAACACTTCTGGGTTCATTAGCGAGAAGTAGTCGGTGTAGAAGCTCTCGCCGAGCTGCTTGGTGCAGCCAAAATCGAGCACCCAGAGTTCGCCCTCGTGGATCTTGAAATTGCCGGGATGGGGGTCGGCATGGAAAAGGCGCAGCTGGTGGATCTGGTGGTGGTAAAAGTCCCAAAGCGCCTGAGCAATCCGCTGTTTTTCATCGGCCGGTGCGTCCGACTCCGCGTATTGATCCAGGTGAATGCCCTCGACCCATTCCATGGTCAGGATGCGTTTGCTGCTGAACTCGGGGAAATAGTTGGGGAAACGAGTCAGTGGTAGGTTCTGTGAGTTCTGCACCAGATCGAGCGATCGCTCAAGCTCCAGACAGTAGTCGGTTTCCTCTAACAATCTCTCCTGAACCTCCATCATGTAAGGATCGAGTGATTTGGCATCCAGCTGGAACAGGCGCATGGCGAGGGGTTTGACGATGGCCAAGTCCGACTTCAAGCTATTCGCCACCCCCGGATATTGAATCTTCACGGCGTATTTTTGGTCGGCTTTTTCTGCCTGGTGCACCTGACCGATTGACGCTCCCGACACCGCCTTGCGTGTGAACTGCTCGAACAATTCGTCCGGGTGTTTGCCCATTTCTTTCCTGAAGGTATTCACCACCAGGGGGAAGGTCAGCGGTGGTGCGTTGTATTGGGCTTTGGAAAATTCATCGACGTATTGCTCCGGGATCAGATTGCGATCCATACTGAGCATCTGGGCCAGTTTCAGCGGGCCACCTTTGAGCTGGCTAAAGGTATCGTAGGTCTGCCGGGCGGTGGTTTCATGGAACTCCGATTTGTCGTCGTTGCCAGTGATCGCCTTGCGCGTCTGATACTTGAGATAATTCACCCCGACTTGCACGCCGGTGGTGGCCAGTCGGGTGGCCCGACCGAGTTTGTGCTTGGGGATTTTTGTTTGTTCGTTCATGGCGCTTAGGCGTCGGGGAGGGTGAAGCGGCGGAGTAGAAAGCGACCGAGGTCGATGGCGGAGTCGAGGCTGCCGCTGCGGGACAGATCGGCGCCGAGACGGACACTCTTTTCGATGAAGGCATCGGTGTCCTGAAACTCCTCCGAGTGGTCTTTGCGGTAAAATTCGATGACGCTGCGCAGCTGTTCAAACATCAGTTGTGGGTATTTCTCGGTGAGTTTCTTGCGGTCGGCGATCGATCCTTCCTCAAGCCCCTGAGTGATGATCTCAGAGGCAAAGGCAACGAAGCGTTGGCGCATGGCTTTCACCGATTGATAACAGCCCGGCCGTGGAAAAAATTCGACCAATCGCGAGCGATGCTTCTGCGCGTGCGCGATGAAGGTGTAGTAAAAAGCCAGCAGTTTTTGCTCGGCCGGATACTCCGGATAATCGTCATCGCTATCTAACACCGCGATGGTTTCCTCCACCAGCGATAACCAATAGCGGCTTTCCAGAGACTCAAAGCTCGATGCCTGCTGATAGAAATCCTCTTCGCTGATGCCGAGTTTTTCCGTGAAGCCGTAGACGCTGGCGGGGCGCTTGCCCTCGGTGAGAAGGAAATGCCAGTAGGCCTGGGTGATGTCAGGCGGTGACGGTTGGGGATCGGTGTTCGAGCTCATGGTGCTGGGGTGGTGGTTGGTTTAGAATTCATGCCGAGGATGCAATGAAGCGCTTCTCTCGAATGCTTTGCAGCGCTGGTGTTAAGTCTGTGATGGAAGGGACGAGCGTGGCGTTGATTTGCTCGAGAGCTTTCGCGTAATTATCGAGCGAATTGCCACCGACCAAGATCGGTAAATGGTCAGGTGTAAGCTTGCGCAAAGTGTGCAACTCGCCTGCCAACATGGGGTCGTCAATCGGGTAAACAATGCTCAGCAGTAGGGCCGTTGCCTTGGCGTGAACCAAGGCGCTGGCAATCTCGCCAGCTGGCAGAGAAGCCCCTAAATTGATAGTTTTCCAGCCATGCATCCGTGCCAGGCAGGCACCAATGCTGGCACCGAGGTCGTGGATTTGGCCCGCGGGAGTGGTGACCACAAGCACAGGTGCGTTTTCGTCCAAATTAAAAGCCCGGACGCTGTGGGCAAGGTAGTCCTTGATGAAGCTGGTGGAGGCATGCTCGCCTGCCACGGTAAGTATGCCCTTGTTCCAGTCGTCACCGACTCGGTTGATCGTGGGAATGATAACAAATTCCAAGAGTCCGGAATATCCGAGACTCAAGGTCGCCTCATCGAAAACTTTTTCGAGCGATTCTTGATCGTAATCACGGATTGCCTCACAGGCAGCGGTGACAAAGGGTTCACTTTTTTTCGAGGTGTGGATGAAGTTGGGCTCGGTGGCATTTTCCTCGAAGCTCTCTAACATTTCCTCGAGTTCGGCATCCTTCAAGCCGGCGACGTTACTGATCGCGTATCCCTGCTGGACCAGTTTGGCTAAGGTTTGCAGTCGGGCAATGTCATCGTCCGTGTATAAACGCCGATTCGTCTCGGTGCGTTGCGGCGTCACGGCGGCGTAACGTTTTTCCCAAACGCGGATGACGTGTGCGCTCAGGCCCGTGAGTGCCGTGGCTGCTTTGATTCCATGTGTGTTCATCGTGAGGATAGTGAGCGACAAAGTAACGCTTGTGGAGCCGGGGTGACAGCTAGAAATAGAGTATTTGTGATGAGGTTCGATGCGCTGGGGGGAAAGCATAACAGCGATGCGAGGGGGCGCATCGCTGTTACTAGGGGGTGAATGTTGGGTAAGTCATTGCGACCCATTAGGGCATAATGACGGTGTCGATCACGTGGATGACTCCGTTCGATCCCTCAAGGTCTGTCTTGATGACTTTAGCTCCGTCGACGGTTACGCTGCCCTCAGCGACCTTGATTTCGATGGTTGAGCCCTCGAGAGATGTGACTTCACCACTGGCGACATCGGCAGCCATTACTTTTCCTGGCACGACGTGATACTTGAGAAGCTTTGCCAGCTTGTCTTTATTTTCAGGTTTCAGCAAAGCTTCTACGGTGCCCTTTGGAAGTTTTTCAAAGGCTGCATTGGTGGGGGCGAAGATGGTGTAAGGGCCTTCACCGCTAAGAGCTTCGGCCAAACCTGCTGCTTTGACCGCAGCGACCAGGGTAGAAAAGTCTTTGTTGCCAGCTGCGATCGCTACCACGGTTTTGGCCTCTTCCTCGGTGGAAACGGTCATCACGCTTTCGCTGCTGTGTGCTTTGCTGCTGCATTCGCTGGCTAGTGCTGTCGCACCGGTGAATGAACCAGTGAGGAGAGAGATGCAGGCTAATTGAATCGTTGTTTTCATCGTTTTTGTTGGTTTTGGGTTTGGCAGCTGAACCTTGTGCTCGGCTGATGACTTAAATTAGACATAAAATAGACGGTGTCAAAAAATATTTGGATTTTCAGGTTTTTTGTAGCTTGGCGGTGTTGGGTGTATTTCGCTGTTTTCTACCTATATATGAGTGTTTATTGGGAGTTTTGTTGAGGATTTTACTCAAAAAGTTAAGGTGTAAACAAAATTGAGACAAAAATAGTTGCATTGAGTCAAAATATAGACAATGGTCCTCCATGAAGCTCATCGCCATGAACACAATTATCTTCAATAGCCTATTTCTCCTCGCTGCCGGCAACCTTTTCGCTCAGGCCGATCCGCCACCGACCAAGACCCTGGACGATTTCCAAACCAAGCAATCTGCTGACAGGTGGATGAGCGTCAACGATGGCGTCATGGGTGGGCTATCCCAAGGTAAGCCAAGTTTTGACACTTCATCAAAACTTCTGTTCAAGGGGGCTATTTCTCTCGAAAACAACGGCGGTTTTTCATCGATTCGCACACGCAGAACGAACTGGGATCTTTCGGACTACCACGGTATCGAGCTGAGAGTGAAAGGGGATGGTCGGATGTATTATCTGACCGCGCGTTCGGGGGGCGGCAGAATGTTGGCCTTCTGGAGTCCCATCCAGCCACCCAAGGATGAGTGGACCGTTATCCGAGTGCCCTTCGATACTTTTTACGCCACGTATTTTGGCAAAAAAATTCCAGCCCTGAATCTGAACACACAGAAGGTAAGCAGCGTCGGTTTCATGCTCTATGATAAGAAAGACGGAGCCTTCGCTCTGGAGGTCGATTCCATCAAGGCATACCGGGATGAGGCTTCGGTCAAGTAGGCAGCATTTTTTTACACACCTCGTGGTGTCACACACAGCAGCAGCCTCCATGCGTTTGCATGGGGGCTGTTTTATGTCGTGGTATTATCTAACTCATCTTGATCAATTTGTTCGTGTGACTAGTGTGTTCGTATGAATACTTTAAGCAAGTTGGAGATTTTGGCGGATGCCGCCAAGTATGATGCTTCTTGTGCTAGCTCCGGAGCGGCGAAGAAAAACTCGAGCCAAGGCAAGGGGGTCGGATCCACCGGAGGGGCAGGGATTTGTCACTCGTATGCTCCGGACGGTCGGTGCATCTCTTTGCTCAAGCTGCTACTCACCAATGTCTGCCTTTACGACTGCCACTACTGCATCAACCGCCGATCCAGCAATGTGCGCCGCGCCCGCTTCACGCCTGAGGAGGTGGTCGAGCTGACGCTCTCCTTTTACAAACGCAATTACATCGAGGGCCTGTTCTTGAGCTCGGGCATCATTCGCAGCGCGGACTATACCATGGAGCAGCTGATCCAGGTGGCGAAGACCCTGCGTGATGATCATCATTTTCGCGGATACATCCACTTGAAAACCATCCCCGAAGCCTCGCCAGAGTTGATTGAGCTGGCTGGGAAATACGCGGATCGGCTGAGTATCAACGTGGAGCTGCCCCGACAAGAAACGCTGGCCAAGCTGGCGCCAGAGAAAAATGTCGCCCGCACCCGCGATGCGATGGGTAGCATTGGCGAGAAGATCAAGGAGTCGAAGGTGATCAAGCGCGAGCTCAGGAAAAAGAAGGTGCGCAGTCAGGTCGGCACCTTTGCCACCGGGCAGTCCACCCAGATGATCATCGGAGCAGATGGTTCCACGGATGCCCACTTTCTCACTCGGGCCGAAGATCTCTACGGCAACTTCAAGCTTAACCGCGTGTATTACTCCGCCTTCAGTCCCATCCCCGAGCCCTCGGTGATCTTGCCGCTGAAGTCACCGCCGCTGGTGCGCGAGCACCGGCTCTATCAGGCGGATTGGCTGCTGCGTTTTTATGGCTACGATGTCGCCGAGCTGATGCCGGCCGAGGCGCCTAATCTGGATCTCGATATCGACCCAAAATTATCTTGGGCGCTGCGCAACCGGCAGGTGTTTCCCGTGGATGTGAACCGTTCACCGATCGAACTGCTGTATCGCATCCCCGGTCTGGGAGTGAGAAATGCGCAGCGGATCGTCGGGTTGCGCCGTCACCACGCGCTGCGGCTTCAGGACCTGATCAAGCTACGGGTGAATTTGAAAAAGTGCCTGCCGTTCATGATCTGCATCGATCACTCACCGAGTCGATTGGAGTGGAGTAGCGAGCGACTGCGGGCGCACTTCGCGCCGCCGCCGGAGCAGCTGGAGTTGTCCTTTGATCCGCCATCGACAAGCAAACCAGTCAGTAGTGACCTATCGACCGCGAAGGAGGCACATCATGGAGAATTTTAATCTCTGCGCGATGAACCGCATCCCTTATACCACATGAAAAACGTCATGATCCAACCTAGCTTTGATGCCTGGCGTCGCCAAGCACGTCAGCTCTTGGGGCAGCAAATTTCGCCGGCAGAGGTGCTGTGGTCGACAAAAACATCAGAAACCGCGGACGAGTTCGATTTTTCCACCCCGAGCATTACACAAGAAGATCCGGCAGAGTATTTGCCGACTCAAAAGGCCCCGGATCACAAGGTTCCTCGGGCATTTGTTAGGCTTGCGGAAAGTGTTGCCTGCCATCGCTCTGATCAGCAGTGGAGCTTGTTATACGAGCTATTGTGGCAGATCACCGTGCAGGGGGATCGGTCGCTGTTAAAAAATCAAACCGATGCGCGCATGTTGAGTTTGCAGAAAATGCAGGCCGCCATCCGCCGCGACATTCATAAAATGCGAGCCTTCGTGCGTTTCAAGCTGATCGAAGGCGATGGCGAGGAGCACTACGTGGCATGGTTCGAGCCGGAGCATCGTATTGTTAGAGTGAATGCGCCGTTCTTCAGGAAACGCTTCACCGGGATGAAGTGGTCGATCTTGAGTCCGGACGAATGCGCGCACTGGGACGGTCGGCAGATGGAATTCAGTGAAGGCGTGAGCAAGGATCAGGTGCCGAAGGATGAAGATGCTTTGGAACGCTATTGGCTGGCCTACTACCGCAATATTTTCAATCCGGCCCGGGTGAAAATCAAGATGATGCAGTCGGAGATGCCGAAAAAATACTGGAAAAACTTACCGGAGGCGGAGGTGATCGAGGAGCTGATCCAGACCAGTCACGATCAGGTTTTGGAGATGATGGACCGCCATGCTCGCGCGGTGAAACCGCTGCCGAGCGTCGAGTATCTGGAGGAGCTGCATCGCATGAATCAAGAGGAGTGATAGAGGCTGGTAGGAAGCGTTCGAGCAGCACTGTGCTTGGCTGTGCGCGTGCTCTTCGGTGTCTGCTGGCGTCAGTTAGATCAGGCTTCCGTTAATTCTCATCGTTTGGTAGGGACACGCCGTTTTCTTGCGCCCATGTTGCTGCGGCTTGGGGTGATTCCTTCATCCATGCCTTGAGCCCCACGGCGGTGGCGACGTTGCGGAGCTTCTCGTCGCTGATCTGTTGGCTCCATGAAAGCGCGGCCGGTTTGTCGAACTCGAACGAGGCCTTGGCGAGTCCGGTGATGCCCTGATCGCGCACTTGTCCGGCGGGTTGATCGGCCAGCCAGGTGGCTGCTGCTTCAGGGTTTTTGTGGGTCCAGTGCCACATGGCATCGTTCATGACTTTGGCACCTTTTTCGTTCAGGGGGAGGGATGCCAGCCACTTGGCGGCTTCGTCGGGAGCTTTGCCGATCCATGCTTCGGCGACCGATTTGACGAGTTTGTGCGGCTTTTCCTCATCGAGGTTCTCCGCCACATATTCCGCCGCTGCCTGAGGTTCGCTCTGGGCCCAGATGGCCAGCGTGTTGTTCAGTGCCTTCGGTCGGTCGTCATTTTCCAGTCCTTCCACCCACGCCAGTGCCGCACGCGGGTCCTTGGCGGCCCAGGCTTGGGCAATGTCCGCCACCACGTGCTCGCGGCTTTTGCCGGGTTCGATTTCCATCGCCAGAGTGGCGGCGCGTAGGGGATCGGTCATGGCGATGCTTCCCAGCACTCCGGTGAGCGCGCCGAGCCGTTGATCGGTTGGCACACTGCGTGCCCATGTCAGCGCTGCCTCCGGGTCTTGGCGCACCCATTCTTTCGAGATCGTGCCGGCAATAAACTGATTCATCCATTTGCTGCCGGCGAAGGGGTTTTCCGGATCGTTGAGCCAGGCGATGGCGCGTTGGGGGTCTTGGGCGGCGATGGCTGCGATCACGCTGAGCGGAGCTTCGCCATAGCGATTAGTGTCCACTTCTTGCAGGCTGGCGAGAGCAGCTTCGGGGTCGAGTTTCGCCCAGTGCGAGAGCAGCATGTGGGAGAATAATTTCCCCTCCTGATCCCAGTGCGGAACCACACGGCGCAGCTCCGCCAGTGCCTCTGGGATCTCAGTGGCGGAAAGCGTGCTGATGTAGGACGATAAGGCGTCGAGGCGGGTGCTTGGATTCTGGATGGCGAGTAGCTCCTGGACGCTGTGCACCTTGGTTGCCGTGCGGCGGTCACGCACCCTCTCGCTCCGAACTGCCGCTGCATTCCTGAGACCCAAGTGCACTCTGCTCGAGCGATGCTCGGCAGCGGCCTTGAGCTGATCGTTTTCCTGCCTCAGTGCTGCACCTTGCCGGATTTGAACGAGCACAATGACTCCGAGCAACAAAGTGCTGGCGATAAGGGCGTAGGAACTGTTTTTTGAGATGGCCACTGAGCTTCCTAAATAGCACAACTAGGCTCCCGGGGGAATCTGGAATGCTTACTGATTTCCCCTCAAGTAGTCGTCAAGCAGTCGGCCAGGCCTTTAGTAATTTTGTAAATGGCGCTCCTGCGTGGCGTCTTCGCGCTGGTGCAGGAAGACGAATTTGTGCGCTCCGGACAGCAAGATCACGGTGAAAATACCGATACCAAACAGCCAGCTGTTGCCGGTTCCTAGCATCGCAATCGTGAGGGGGGTGACGATCAACGGGTAGAAGGCGATATCGCGAAGCTCAAAGACTTTCTCCACGATCCGAGCTGCGAGGCCTGGTGGTTCCACTTCACTGGCTAAGGGCCATTCCCAACATTGAAACGACTGCGCTCTGAGCGAGTAGACTTCCGGTTTGAGATCGATCGCTTTGGAGCGACTCCAGGCCTGGACTTTCTCGAGAACAGTCACGCCTTCATCGCGCGGGCTGCCGGATGCGCGCAGAACGGTCGCTGCCGGTATTTGAATGAAGGCATCACGTCCTTCGGTAATGCCTGGTTCTTTGTTGGAAATGAGGCCGATCAGCCAAGTTCCGCTTTGGCGGTTGCGGCGGCGGTAAGCGCAGGCGGCATCCCACTCGAAATTGCGGGCTTGTTCCACCACAGTTTGCAGCGCGCGGTCCTGGTCGTCTTGTGTGCTATCTGCGGGGATCTCAGTGACCAGTAGCCAGCGTGGCGCTTGCCGGTGCAAACGCACCCAGCACTGAACCGAGCTTCGGTTTTTAATCCACAGCGCCGCCAGGGTTAGAGGAATCAGGCCGAGAAAAATAATCCACGAAATGACGTGAACGATCGTTACGAGAAGAGTCACACCCGTTGGTAATTCGGCAGGTGGCGCTGTGCAATGTTTTTCCAGCGATGTGCGTGCCCGGCATAGCGGTAAACATGGTGGACCGTTCACCATGTTTGCCGCCAGGCTATGGACGCGTGTGCAGCAAGTTGATTATTTACGACGACGGAAGGCCATCGCCAGGGCACCCAAACCAAGGAGGCTAAGTGAGGACGGCTCAGGAACCAGACGGAATGTGGTGCCGACAACAGCTCCCGACTGATCTGTAATATCTTCTCTGAGAATATCGGCGGCAGTGGCGGTGACGCCATCGATGGTGAAGGTATCAAACAAGCCGACGGTTGAGGCCCCGACGATCTCGCGGTTGGTCACCTGGCTTAAGGTGATGCTGCCGGTCCAGTCAGAGGACAGGTTGAGACTATCGGTGGTGAATTCTGGCGCATCACCGGTGAAAACGAGGTCGGCATTACCTGAAACATCAAAAATGGTTCGTGCGATGTTCTGGGTAATAATCATATCGGCGTTATCCGTCACGACGATGTTGATCGTTTGGGATGTTCCTGCGGAGTAAACTAAGGAGGTTAATACAGCGTTATCCTGCACAGTGAGCGTGTATCCTTGGTCGAGGCGGATGTTGGTATTGTCGGATAACACATTGAAGGTGCCACCCACTATGAGATCGGCAGCGATCTCAAAAGATCCTGGGTTCGCAGGGTTGATGGTATCGGCTGCTGGGTCATTGCCTGTGACGCTATCGGCCCAGTTGGCTTCGGCGAAAAAATCGTTGTTTCCAGCTCCGCCATCAAAGATGAGAGTGGCAGCTGAGATCAGGCTCGATGATGTCATCAGAGCGGCAGCGCTGAGTAAGTATTTGTTAATTCTGTTTGTTGTCATAACGAATTTTGATGTTCTTTGTGATGCTCTTTAGTTGTCTAGGATAGACACTGATAAGAGACCATGGAATCTAGCTGATCATGGGCGAGAGTGGGCAAGCATGGATTCCTGTTTGGTCTGAATTTTCAGTGTCTGGTGTGTTATCGGCACCTGAAAAAGTGAGCAGAGATGAATCGGAGAAATGGCCAATGATGGACGCATGATATCTTCCGGGCACAAAAAATCCCCATGCTCACAGTGGAGCATGGGGAAGAGGTAAGTTTTACCTAAGAATGGCGATTACCATTAAGCGCGTTTGCGGCGCAGCAGGAGGGCGGCGGATCCAAGTCCGAGAAGCAGGGATGAGCTGGGCTCGGGGACTGGGATGACATCGGCCAATTCGGTGCCAAAACGGATTTCGTCAAAGGCTTCGGTTTGGCCTCCAGATATGGAAATTGTGTCGAAGGTGGTCTGATCGACATCCAATGTCATTGTGGAGAAGGCTGTGCCGGGGAGACCTGCCGCCGGATCGGTGACATCATAGAGAGTAATCGTATCGTTAGAGCCGTCTGCGGCCCAATCAATCCGACCGACAATCAGTGAGAGGGAATCTCCGGTTGTGATAGCATTCGATGCGCCGTTACCTTGATCGATGGTGCCGTCCGAGAAAGTTACCCCTTGGATGCCGACACCCGCAAAGGTGGTATTACCAAAAAAGCCAACACCGACGGCGTCTCCGCTATTGGCAATGGTGGTTCCTGCTCCATTTTGAGTGCCCGAGCTGGAATCAGTCAGGCCAGCGTTACCAAAAATCAGTGTGCCATATGTGTTGGCTGGCTGTCCGCCTGTTGTCGCCGTGTTGATCGTGGGGTCCATCAGAACGCTGAACCAGATGGTGGTGTTATCAGCGGTAAGATCGGTGACCGAGCTCGCTGCGATCAAGCGTGTCGCTGTTGATCTTCCATTTCTGATGTCCCTCTCTGCAGACCCTCCAGTGACTTCAAGGCTTCCGAAGCTGAGTCCGGAGCCAACCGAGTGAGGATTGGTTCCGCTAGAGTTGAGCCCTGTCCAGAGGTTGGAACCAAAGCCGATTCCCGAGCCGTTACCGTCTAAATCGTCACCAGAAGTGTATTCAAAACCTTCATAAAGGGTGAGTGCTGCTTGAGACGATTGACTCGCGAGGAGTAATGACGTGGCGGCTGCTGTGAGCGTGTGTAGTAGTTTCATGATGTGTGTTCTATGCGTAGTCTGATAGTGAATGGATATTAATCGCTGCTAAAGCGAAAGCGATACATCGACTTCAGAGCAGTTGAGATGCCAATTTCAATTGGATCGACTGAATGGATTGTGAGAATTGGGAATGTTTACTGGATAATCTGTATGGGCTGTTATCTTTGCCAAAGCGTGTTGGCTACAAATGAGATCGATGCAATTTGGGTTGATGATCGCTTAAGCAGCCCACTCCCCGTGCTCACAGTGGAGCATGGGAAGAGAATTGGGTTTTAACCCGAAAGGCGATTTGCCATTAAGCACGCTTGCGGCGAAGCAGGCTCAAGCCTCCGGCCAGGCCGACGAGCAGGGCTGAAGATGGCTCGGGCACAACGGCTCCATTGAGAGTCAGGCTGTCAATGGCGGTGTGGCTGCCTGCGATGGGGGCGTCAAGAGCCGCGATGTACAAGCCGTAATTGGTATTCGCATCAAGCGTCAAAGAGCTTAAGTCGAAGGTCAGGGTTTGCGAGCCTTCTGAGGCGGTGTTCACCGCGGGCGTATCAATGGCGCCGCTGTCATAAATGACGTTGTTCGCATTATCGATATCAATGAGCTGAACTTGAAAGGTATTGTCACGGGCTGCTGGCTGAATCACACCCTGGTTGTTCACGTTGGTCCAGAGAAGGTCGAGGTCGCCCAATGCGATGCCGGAGCTCAGCGTGGTGAAGTTGATCTGGGTGTTCCAGTCACCGCCGCTGCCAGTGTTGTTGTGGGGCGCGAAATAACCGTTGGTTTCGGCCGTTGTCCATAAATCCCCAGCTGGCGTGATCGTGGTGTTGCCGGGGGAAATGATGCCGTTGGTCACGCTGAGCGAGCTGCCCGGAGCGGTAATGCCACTGCTTGTCCAGGAGATGTTGTTCAGTGTGGTTCCAGCTTCGCTAGAGCCTGAGAAGTCGGTGGATAAAATGAATGCGGCAGAAGCCACGGAGGGCATGAGTGTTCCGAGGATTAGAAAGGCGGATGTGTGTTTCATAGTGATTTTGTGGTCGCTAGGGGTGATGGGGACTTAATCCTTAAAATTTAAGCTCAAATATTACCAAATTATCACAAAAATGATTGCTGTTCTGATCAGTGCAGACCAGAGAATCGGCATAGGTGATTTGTGGGGGCAAAGGGCGCTGGCTCGAGATTCGTTGCGGCCTGAACCCCAAGCGAAAAAAATCCCCATGCTCACGGTGGAGCATGGGGAGAGAAGTGGGTTTTAACCCGAAAGGCGATTTGCCATTAAATACGCTTGCGGCGAAGCAGGCTCAAACCTCCGGCCAGGCCGATGAGCAGAGCTGAAGATGGCTCTGGCACTGGAGTGCTGGTAATTTGCATAAAGTTGATGCCACCTCTGGCCTCTCCGACTTTGCTCAGCACCAAGCTGATTTCTCCGTTAACGTCTGCGGTGAGGTTGGAGAAGGTGGTGACTTCATCATTGTCAAGGATCTCAGCATCGGTGATATCTTGAGAACCTGAAGCGTCGGTTACGTCGTAATTCCAAGACCCGGTTGTGCCAGCTCCACGAGCATTATAGATGGTGACCTCATAGGTGAAGTTTGCATCGAGGTTGGAGAGGGTAATCGTCGGTGAGTTGGCGAAGATCACATTGATGCCATCTCCAAGGATGTCTGCATCGCTGACTCCTAAGGCGGTGGTGACTGCAGATGCGTAAGGTCCATTGTGAGCGTTACCAATAGTGTTCTCGTAAGTTCCTACGTTGCCGGTGCCAGGGTCGACTGTGACAGTAATGCCAGTCGAAGCTCCGGTGGTATCGATCAAATCGGCAATGCTGTCGGTGGTGTTTTCTAAGATATCAGCGGTGGCGATGTTATTGATGTTGCCTGTTGAGATCGTTCTACCGAAATCGACGTTGATGGTGGCTGCTGATGCTACGGCAGGGAGCATGATGCCTGCGAGCATGGTAAGATGTTTTAGTTTCATAGTGTGTGGTGTTCTTAATCGATGCGAGCTGAGAAGTAGTGAGTTTCATTCTTAGCTATGCATTCAATGTAGGGGGCTTGGTCTAAGCGCACAATCGAACAAATATCGAGTTTTGTGGTGTTTGTGGAGTCGAGAGTAGTGAATTGGTATCGTATGAGTTAATTGATTCACCATGATGATATGTCTTCATGTTGGGGTGGGGCGCTTTGGCAGCAGTGGGCTGTTAAGGGCTTGGGAGCAAGTTGGTTGTGCTCTAAGTGTCTAGCAGGATTGGAATGGCTCCAAGCCCGCCGCTAGCCATCCTCATTCGTTAGGATTGGTATGCATAGGGAACCGGTTGAGGAAAGCTACGTATCCTGGCATGACAGAGCTTAACGTTGAAGTTCAGGATGGGGCTGGGTGAGATGGGGAATCGTCAATATTTGAACCTATTGTTGAACGCATCATCATGAAACAAGAAACACTCTGCATCCACGGTGGATATACGCCTGACAATGATACCCATTCCTGCACGGTTCCGGTCTACCGAAGCACGGCCTTCACTTTTAATAACACGGAGCACGCGGCGAACCTTTTTGCGCTGCGAGAGCTGGGCAATATTTATAGTCGTCTCACCAATCCCACAACCGGGGTGATGGAAAAGCGCTTGGCACTTCTCGAAGGGGCTCACGAGCTGGGTGGGCTCGGCCATGCCTCAGGGACGGCGGCAATTTTCAACTCGATCATCAACGTGGCCTCGGCGGGCGATAATATTGTTTCGGCTCAGAACCTCTACGGTGGCACCTACACCCAGTTCGCCAGTATTTTGCCGGCTATGGGGATTGAGGTGCGCTTTGTCGATTCCAGAGACCCGGATAACTTTGCCAAGGCGATCGATGGTAAAACGCGAGCCTTGTTCTGCGAGACGATTTCCAATCCGGCCCTGGATATCACGGATCTGGCAGCGGTCGCGGATGTGGCCAAGGCGCATGGTTTGCCGCTCATGGTGGATAGCACCTGCACCACGCCTTATCTGAGCCGACCCATCGAGCACGGTGCCGATGTGGTGATCCACTCCCTTACCAAATGGCTGGGCGGTCACGGCGCCGGACTGGGTGGCATCGCGATTGATGCCGGTAAATTTGATTGGAAAGGTGGCAAGCATCCCTTGTTTGATGAGCCAGACGCATCCTACCACGGGCTGCGCTGGGGCCATGATCTTCCCGAGCCTCTGGCACCTTTGGCCTTTATTTTGCGGATGCGCACGGTGCCACTGCGCAACCTCGGCGCCTGCATCGGGCCGGACAACTCATGGCAAATCATGCAGGGCGTGGAAACACTTCCACTGCGCATGGAGCGTCATTGTGAAAATGCGTTGGCTGTGGCGAAGCATCTCAAGGAGCACGCGAAAGTCGAATGGGTGCGATTCCCCGGCCTGGAGGACGATCCGGAATTTGCCAACAACCAGAAGTATCTCGATGGCAAAGGCGGTGCCGTCGTGGTCTTTGGCATCAAAGGAGGCGCGGCCGCTGGCAGCGAGTTTATCAACGCGCTCAAGATGTTCTCTCACGTGGCCAACCTCGGCGATGCCAAATCATTGGCGATCCATCCGGCAACCACGACCCACTCGCAGCTCAGCGCGGAGCAACAGGCGGCAGGGGGAATCCCGCCGGAGCTGGTCCGTCTTTCCGTCGGTATCGAGCACATCGATGACATCCTCGCCGATCTCGATCAGGCGCTCGGCGCCTAGCAGGCCAAGCAGCCAGGGCAGTCCTGGGCGAAATGCTTGGGTGAGATTTCCACCAAGGGCGGCGGGGAGGTGACATTGCACAGCGATGCATCTCCCAGCGTGTTCCTTGCGTGGAAGGCGCAGCCTGGAGGCGGATCGGAAAGGTCGGGAGGCACGCCGGGGATAGTGTAGAGTCGTTCACCCTTCGCGTGGGTGGCGGGGATGCTCTTCATCAGCGCGCGGGTGTAGGCGTGTTTGGGATGAGCAAAGAGGTCCTGGCATTGGGCGCGCTCCACGATGCGGCCGGCATACATCACATTGACATCATCGCAGGTCTGGTGAACCACGGCGAGGTCGTGGGTGATGAGGATCACGGCGGTGCCGAGCTTTTCTTGACGATCCTTGATCAAATCGAGCACCTGCTTTTGCACGGTGACATCGAGCGCGGTCGTTGGCTCGTCACAGATCAGCAGTTCTGGACGTGTGATCAATGCCATGGCAATCATCACACGCTGGCGCATGCCGCCGGAAAATTCGTGAGGGTAGGACTGGATCCGCTTTTCCGGATCGGGGATGCCGACTTCCGCCAGCGCATCGATGGCGCGGTGCAGGGCGGCTTTCCCTTTGATGCCCTCGTGGATCTCCAGTGGCTCGGTCAGCTGCTCGGAGATCTTAAGGTAGGGGTTGAGCGAGGTCATCGGATCTTGGAAGATCATCGAGATGCGCTTGCCGCGGATCGAGCGAAGTTTGCGCTCTGGGGTATTCAGAAGATCGATGCCATCGAACATCGCGCTGCCCGCGTGAATCTTGCCGGGAGGCTGGGGGATGAGACCGATCAGTGAGTAACAGGTAACTGATTTCCCTGAGCCGGATTCGCCGACGATGCCGACGGTTTGTCCTTTATCGACAGAAAAGGAAACGTCCTCCACGGCGCGCACAATACCGTTGCGGGTGTGGAATCGGGTGGTCAGGTTGGAAACTTCGAGCAGTGGCATGCGCATTTTTCTAGCCCGAAATTTGAGAATGGACAGAATTAATCTCCGCTCTGATCGATGAGATGGATTTTTCCCAGCGATCGCTCACTTTTTCGTCAAGCCCCGTGGGGAATCGCGGATGGAGTCCGCTGTCTCGGATAGCTTATGAAAAAACGAGACAGCTGTCTGGGGCGGTATCGACTCAGCCCAGCTGGCGCTGGTAGGCAGCGTGGATGCTAAGAGCCGATTCCTTATCGTATGGTTGCTCGACATCAGAGCCCCAGACGACGCCGGGCCAGACAGGATCACCTTCGTTGCGTGCGACGATGTGGATGTGCAGTTGGCTGACAATATTTCCGATTGTGGCAACATTCAGCGTGTCTGGCGAGAAGTGCTGTTCCACAAACTCGGACAACTGCCGTGTAGTAAACATCACGGAAGCGAAGTCTGTGGCCTCTAGTTGATGGAGCTCGGTGATCGAAGCATCCACTTCAGGCACCAAGATGAACCAGGGGAAAACGGCATTGTCCTTCAGGAGAACACGGCATCTGCCAAGGGTGCCAAAGTCGAAGCCGCCAGCGGCCAGTTGTGGGTTGAGTTCAAAAGACATGATAAGGTCCTGCGGCGAGTTCAAAAAACCGCTGATGATGCTACCCAAGCGGGAATCATCGGTCGAGGCAAGGAGATGTGTATTTAACTGGTGGGGGAAACCGAGGATGCTCGTTCGATGAGTTGGCCTTGGATGGTGACGCGTTTGATCGGCGTCTCAGGATGCTTGATCCGGTTGATCATAATATCGGCTGCCACCTTGCCGATCTCCTTACACGGCTGCTGGTAACTGGTCAGTGGCACGCTTAGTAATGAAGCGTATTTGACATCGTCGAACCCGCAGACTTTGACTCGTCCGGGGATATCAACATTTCGGTCTAACAGGTTCCGCATGAGCGTCGCTGCCGTACTGTCGTTGGCGCAGATGATTCCATCCACCCCATTTTCTAACATCTCATCGATGCTTTCACCCGGTTCGGCGGTGTGGTAATCGAGTGTGTAAAGGCTGGTGGCTAGCAATCCCTTCTGGACGAGGGCCTCACGGCAGCCCATACGACGCAGTTGCACGGTCATGGCGGGATTCCCTCGAGTGACAAATGCCAGCCGCTGACAGCCACCCTCCAGGAGGTGTGTGGCCACCACGTAGCCGGCTTCGATGTTATCAATGCCAATGAGATCGCAGCGTGTTTGTCGAGGCCAGCGGAAGATATCTCGATCTAACAAAACAACGTGTATGCCGTGGTCCTTCAGTCGCTTGAGGATCATGTGATTGAATGCCTGAGGTTCCACGACATGCTCGGCAGGGGCGAAGAAGACACCATTGACCTTGGCCTCGATGAGTTGTTTTGCCATAGCTTCGGTTTGCACTTTTAAATCATCAGAAGCAGTCACTTCAGCGGGGAGCATCATTTTCACACCAGCTTCAGCTGCCATTTCAGCAATGCTGATGCAAATAGGCTCGAAAATTTCAGTCTCCTGTAAACGGGGGATTAAAAAGCCGACTTTTTGCTTCGATTTTCCCGGTGCCATGACCTGTGTGCCGAAGCCAGCCTTACGTTTTACTAGCCTTTCGTCGCTCAGCATTTTGAGGGCTTTGGCGATGGTCGGGCGAGATACATTGTACTGCTTACACATCTCACTTTCAGTGGGTAGTAGGTCTCCAGGTAAGTATTTACGTTCGCGGATTTTTAGCAGGATTTCGTCGTAAATCTGTAGGTATCTGGGTTTTGAGTCGCTCATATGGACGAAATGTTACCTAAATGTAATTCCATGTAAAGTCAAATGTGACTCTTTTACGTTTACATTTCCCTGTTTTCTGATTGTTTGGAAATAGAACCAAGCGCATGCAAAACATGAATAATACAAATACTTACAAATGGTCCCAAATGAAAGTTGCTGGCTTAGGCGAGCTGCTTTGGGATGTTTTTCCACATGGCAAGCGCCTCGGAGGGGCTCCTGCTAATTTTGCATGCCACTGCCGCCAGCTGGGTCTGAATGCTGTGCCCGTTAGCAGCGTAGGCTTTGACGAATTGGGTATGGAGGCCACTTCTCAGCTCAATGAACTGGGGCTCGATACCAGCTACGTGCAGGTCACCAAAGATTACCCAACAGGACGCGTTCTGGTGGATCTCGATGAAACAGGAAAACCACACTACCAGATTCTTGAGGACGTCGCTTGGGACCATCTCCGCTACACCGATGCATTGGATTCCTTGGCTCGGTCGACCGATGCCGTTTGCTTTGGCGTGCTAGCTCAGCGTTGTGAGAAAACGCGGGAAACCATCCATGACTTTCTGCTGCAAATGCGTCACTCCACCTTGAAAATCCTCGATGTGAATCTGCGTGCTCCGTATTTCTCGCGGGAGCTGGTGCAGAACTCACTCGGCCTGGCAAACATTGTGAAGCTAAGCGACGAGGAACTGCCGGTGCTGGCTGATTATTTTTCCTTCAGTGGCGATGTCTACACGCAGCTGGAAACCCTTCGGAGAGGTTTTGCCCTGCAGCTGGTTGTTTACACCCGCGGCGCGGACGGCAGCGTGCTGATGGCAGAGGATGAAGTGGTCGAGACCAAGGGTGTCAAGGTGCAACCGGTTGATACTGTGGGTGCTGGCGATTCATTCACTGCGGCAATCTGCACTGGGCTGCTGCAGAAACGTTCATTGCATGAAACCAACATTTTTGCTAACAGGGTAGCTGCATATGTGTGCTCTCGCTATGGCGCGACTCCTAAGTTGCCACAAGAACTCATCCACGAAGAAGTGCACGCATAACGCTCGGCTTATTCAAAAACGAACCATTTATTCCACACACACACCAAAACACAAAAAACCCCGCCCCCCCAAATACAACAACTAACAACCCAAACGAACCTATGAAAAAGAAACTAATCGGACTGTTGGCCATCGCCGCTATGCTTGTGAGCGTTGGCTGTAACCGGAACCAAGATGGCGATCAAATCAAGATCGGCATGACTGTTCAGGATTTGAGTAACCCCACCTGGTCAGGATACTGCCAAGCGATCCAAAAAGAAGCGGAAGCCAATGGCGCCAAGATGAACTACGTGGCATGCGAGAGTAATGTCTCCAAACAGATCATGCAGATCGAGAACTTTGTCTCTCGTGGCATGGATGTGATCATTGTTCACCCAGCCGATCCGGAAGGCATTGAGGCCGCCTGTAAAGAAGCCCGCGCCGCCGGCGTCAAGGTCATCGCCTGGGATGACGATCTGAAAAATGCCGACGTCCGCTGGCTGATCGATAACTACGACCTCGGTTACCAGGTCGGCAAGGAAGCCGCTGATTTCATCAAGGAAAAACACGGTGGCAAAACCGAAGTGGCGATCCTCAACTACCCACAGCTTCCCGTTCTGTTAGCTCGTGGTAAAGGCATCCGCGATGCCATCACCAAGCTGGCTCCCGATGCTACCATCGTCGCTGAAACCAGCGCCATCAACCCGAAGGAGGGGATTTCCAAAATGGAGACCATTTTCCAATCGCACCCCAACGTCAAGGTCGTGACCGCCATCGGCGGAGGCGGATCCGTGGGGGCTAACGAGGCTGCCAAGGCTGCTGGCAAGATCACTGATGACTTCGGCATCTTCGCTGTGGACGCAACTAAACCTGAACTCTCCGCCATCAAAAACAACGAAGGCGTTCGGATGAGCGTGATCGTTACTGGCACCGATCAGGATGTGGCCACGACTGTTTTCGGATTTGTCCAGAAGCTTGCCGCCGGCGAAGAATTGCCTGCTAAGATCTTCCGCAAACTGATTCCTGTCACCAAAGACAACGTCGATCAATACTCCAAATAAAACCTCCTTGTCACCATGTTCCTGCAACTGAAAAACATCACAAAACGCTACCCGGGCGTCGTCGCTCTCAACGATGTCAGCCTGGATGTCATCGAAGGTGAAGTCCACGCACTCGTCGGAGAAAACGGCGCCGGCAAATCGACACTCATCAAGACCTGCACCGGTGCCATCACGCCGAACGAGGGAAGTGTTGTGATTCAGGGGCAGGAGTTTACGTCACTGACACCGAAAGTGTCAGAGCAGATGGGAGTCTCGGTGATCTATCAGGAATTCAACTTGGTCGATGAACTCTCCGTGGCGGAGAACATCTTTCTCGGTCGCGCCATCCGCAAGGGCCTGGTGATCGATCGGAAAGCCATGGAGAACAAGGCGGCTGAGATTTTCAAGCAGTTCGATATCAAAATCGACCCCGCTGAACTGGTGGGGAATCTCACCGTGGGCTATCAGCAGCTGGTAGAAATTGCCAAGGCGGTTTCCCAAGATGCCAAGATGCTGATCATGGACGAGCCCTCTGCGCCGCTGACCCAGACCGAGGTGGAAGCCCTCTATGTGATGGTGGAAAAGCTCAAGGCTGCCGGGGTCACCATCGTTTACATTTCCCACCGCATGGATGAGATTTTCCGACTTTCGGATCGCATCACCGTGCTGCGTGACGGCGAGAAGGTGAAGACGATGAATACCTCGGACACCAATCTCGATGACCTGGTCACTCTGATGGTCGGCCGTGAGCTGACCGCCACCTATCCAAGCCGCAACAAGTGCATCTCTGACGAGGTGCTGCTGAAGGTGGAAAACCTATCCGGCAATGGCGTGGAAAACATCAACCTCGAGATCCGCAAAGGCGAGGTGCTCGGATTGGCCGGCCTGATTGGCGCTGGGCGCACCGAGCTCGCCGAGCTGCTCTTCGGCGTCAAACACAAGACCGGCGGCCGTGTCATCCTGGAAGGCCAGGAGGTGAATCCATCGATCCCCAAGGACGCCATCAAAGACGGCATCGCTCTGGTGCCTGAGGATCGGAAAAAATTGGGTGCTTTGTTAGATGTCGATATCCGCGGCAACATCAGCATCTCCATCCTCGATCGTATTTCCAAATTCTTCACCATCGATCAGAAGGAGGAGCGCCGCATTGCCGATCACTACCGCGATGCCATCCGGATCAAAACGCCCAACCTCGAGCAGAAGATCAAGAACCTCAGTGGCGGAAACCAGCAGAAGGTGATCATCGCCAAGTGGCTCGCCACGGAACCATCACTGGTCATTTTTGATGAACCCACTCGCGGCATCGACGTCGGTGCCAAATCTGAAATTTATGCCCTGGTCAATAGTCTGGTTGAGTCAGGGAAGGCCGTTCTCATGATTTCCTCCGAGATGGAGGAGGTTATGGGCATGTCCGATCGCATTCTCGTCCTGCACGAAGGGAAAATCACCGGAGAGCTGGATCGATCCGAATTTAACCAAGAAAAAATCATGAGCTACGCCTCACGCAACTAACCGAACCTTACAACCTCTTTACGAACCATGAACACAATTGACAACGCAACACAGTCGAGCAGCACGATGGCGAAGGCCATCGACATCGCCAAACGATTTGGCATCTGGATGGTGCTTCTCGCTCTCATCATTCTCTTCACCATCGCTTCGGAAAATTTCCTGGTCAGTAATAACCTGCTCAACGTGGCACGTCAGGTTTCTATGTTAGGAATCTGTGCGGTGGGTTTTGCTTTTGTGCTTCTGCTGGGTGGCATTGATCTCTCGGTGGGCTCGGTGATCACATTGGTCAACATCGTCTGCGCGTGGCTGATGGTGGAGTCCGGCTGGCATCCGGCGATGGCTGTGGGTGCGGTGCTGGTGCTTTCCGCTGCCATCGGTTTCACCAACGGCTGGATCATTGCGACGCTGAAAATGCCTTCCATCATCGTGACTTTGGCGATGATGATCATCATCGAGGGCGTGGCGTATCTGATTTGCGGAGGTCTTCCCATCTACGGTTTTGTTGAGTCCTTCTCGGTGATCGGTCAGGGATACGTCGGACCCATTCCGATCCCCGTGATCATCATGGTGGCCATCATGGGCCTCGGTGGATTCATCCTGAACAAGACCTTTTTCGGTCGCTATTTCTACGCCGTGGGTGGCAATGAGGAGGCTGCCAAGCTTTCCGGAATCGATGTTAAAAAAGTCAAATACCTCGTCTACACCCTGTCCGGATTCTTCGCCGGAGTTGCTGGTGTGGTGATCCTTTCCAGAACCAACTCCGGTCAGGTGCTGTCAGGAAAAGGTTTCGAGTTCGATGTGCTCACCGCCTGTGTGCTCGGTGGTGTCAGTGTCACCGGTGGCTTTGGTAAAATCTCCAATGTGCTCGCCGGGGTGCTCATTCTCGGGGTGCTCAGCAATGGCCTGGTGCTCATGGATATCAGCCAGTTCGTCCAGATGGTGATCAAGGGCTCCGTGCTGATGATCGCTGTGGCGCTCGATTGCCTGCAACACCGTAAAGAAGCCTAACACCAATCCCCATTGAGACTATGAAAACGATCTTTCCCCTGAACCAACGTCACCTCGCCGACCTGCCAGAGTCGGTGCAACGCCCGAGCTATGACCGCGAGAAGCTGACTGCCGGCATCATGCACATCGGCGTGGGTGGCTTTCACCGTTCCCACGAGGCCTGTTACACCGATGACTTGTTGGAAAAGACAGGCGTCGACAACTGGGGGATCTGCGGTGTGGGGCTGCGTGAGGCCGACCGCAAAATTGCCGATGTGCTCAAGCGCCAGGACTACCTCTACACCCTGATCGTGAAACATCCGGACGGGAAAATTGAAAACCGCGTGATCGGCTCGATTGTTGATTTCATGTTGGGCTGCGAAAACCCGACGGCGGTGATCGATCGTATGGCCAGTGAGCAAACCAAAATTGTTTCCCTGACCATCACCGAAGGCGGCTACAACTTCAATCCCGCCACCGGCGAGTTCGATTTTGAAAACCCCGATGTGAAACACGATCTCGAGCATCCGGAAAACCCGCGCACCGTGTTTGGCTATCTCACTGAAGCCTTGCGGAAGCGGCGTGTGGTCGATCTGCCTGCGTTCACCGTGCAGTCCTGCGATAACATTCAGCACAATGGGGATATGACCCGCAAGATGCTACTGGCATTTGCCCATGCCCAAGACGCCGCCCTGGCGCAGTGGATTGCCGAGGAAGTTAGTTTTCCCAATGCCATGGTCGATCGGATTACGCCAGTAACCACGCCGGAAGACATCAGTATGTTAGAAAATGACTACGGCATCCGCGACGAGTGGCCGGTGACCTGTGAGCCGTTTTCTCAGTGGGTCATCGAAGATAAATTCAGCAACGACCGCCCGGAGTGGGAGAATGTCGGCGCCCAGTTTGTCCCTGACGTCACTCCTTACGAGACGATGAAGATCCGCTTGCTCAACGCAGGGCACTCGGTGCTCGGGCTGTTAGGATCAATCCATGGCCACGAGACCATTGACAGCTGCGTCGCCGACCCGTTGTTCGAGACCTATCTCCGCCGTTTCATGGACACCGAGGCCACACCGGTGCTCGGCACCATCAAGGGGATCGATTTGGACGACTACAAGAGCTCGCTGATCGAGCGCTTTGGGAATCCGAACATCAAAGACAATCTCGCACGGATCTGCCTGGAAAGTTCATCGAAGCTGCCCAAGTTCCTGATCCCCACTATCCTTGATAACCTGGAGCAGGGGGGCAGCACCGAATACGCCGCTCTGGTCATTGCCGCCTGGTGTTATTATTCGGACAAGGGTGTCGACCGGCATGGCAACAAGCTCGAAATCGTCGATGAGATGAAGGCTGAGCTGCATAACGCGGCAGCCGGCACTTCGCAGGACAAACTCTCATTTCTCAAACTCACACCTGTCTTTGGTAACTTGGCAAAAAATCAGGTCTTCACCCAAGAGTATGCGTCGATGGTCGATGAACTCTATGAGAACCCGGACATTTCCAAGCTGATGCAGGCTCTTCTTTTCGGCCGCGAGTAAACGCACACTCCTCGCGAGTAAACCCCCACCTATCTCAAACGCTTGCCTCGGTAAGTGTCACGCTACCCCTGTGCCTAAGATTAGGCCGTTTCGCAAAAAACAACCCAAAACAACCATGAACAACACCAAAAAATACACACAAGTCGCCTTGTCGGTCTTCTCTGCCGGCATGCTGTCGGCACACGCAGAAGACGTCACACCCATTGCTCCGCCCTTGGCGACCACGGCAGCTACTGAGGACGACGCGAGCTTTAACGCGGGCGATTACCTGACGGGCGACTGGGGAGGTCTCCGTCCGGACCTCATCGATAAGGGGATCACCCCCTTCCTCTATTACGATTCTATTTTCGGAGCCAACGTTTCCGGCGGCATTGCCAGGGACGAGGACTTTGCCGGGCAGGTCTATGCCGGCGTGGATCTCGATCTTGAAAAGCTCTTCGGTTGGGAAGGCACCACCATGAAGATCTCCACGGTGAATCGCCACGGAAATACCATCAGCGGCTCGGTTGGCGGCATCTATGATCCGATGACCATTTACGGTGGTCAGGTGACTTACCTCTATCAGCTTTTTCTTGAGACACAAATCAACGATCAATGGTCGTTGAAATTGGGTCGGGTTTCCGCGGACACCGATTTTGCCAAGTCCTCACTCTACGGCTACTCCCTGAGCACCGCGATCAACGGACCGATTCGTGCCACATTGTTAGAAAACTCCATCACCTCCTTCCCATACGCAGTGTGGGGTGGACGCTTGAAGTATAACCACAATGAAGAACACCAGTTCCAACTCGGTGTCTACCAAACTGGCCCAGACCAGTGGGACTTCACCAAGAACGGTCTGGACTTCAGCATCCGCGATGAGGACGGCGTTTCCGTGCTGATGCAATACGATTGGACACCGCAGATCTGCGGTCGTGACGCCCGCATCTTCGTGGGCGCCATCAACTCCTTCCGCGACTTTGACAACTTCAACGGCGGCACCACCAACTTCTTATTCCGCGCCTACGCCCACGCCGAAGTGGAAGTGGCAGACGGAGTGAAAGTCTTCGGTATGGCCAGTTACTCCGATGAGGACAAGGTGGCCAAAACACCGCTGCAGATCAGTGCTGGCGTGAATTACAAGGGGCTGATCTCTGGGCGTGAAGACGATCACACCTTCTTCTTCGCCACCTACGGTCAGCTCAGCGATGAGTATGGCGATTCCATCGGTGAGAGCGTGACTTCCGAGTTGGTTTACGAGCTCGGCCACCGCTTCCAAGTCACGCCGTCCTGCTACCTTCAGCCATCGGTTCAATACATCCAGAACCCAGGCGGAACCGGTGACATTGACGATGCCGTCGTGCTCGGTGCATGGTTTGGACTGAAGTTTTAAAGGTCTCCAGAACTAGATGTGAGAGCCGCGGGGAGACCTGCGGCTCTTTTTTACTCTTATGAATTAGATCGTGAGTTGGATTATGGGGCTGATCGCAAGTGGAGTGGACCCCAGCATAGCCAATCATCTTCCGACGGCGAGTGATGATGAATGGGGTGATGATATGGTTTAAACACAACTGGGCTGCTCAGCGGCTAGAGGGGAGGCTGTCATGATATGTTCTATGGTTTTAGCGGTTTATCGAAGAACCCAACAGCAGCCCTATAGGTTAGCGTCCCTCTCTAGCCATAGCTGGTAATGCCGGATCCATTCGTGGTTTGGATGGACCACCCATCGGGACTCGGAAGGGCTTCGTTGGTCAATGGCATAGAAAATAACCCGTGCGCCCTTTACCTCGATACTCACCTGAGCGGCTGCATGCGGTATCTTTAGCCCTCTGACGTAAACGTGCACCCGCAAATCCTCGCCAGAGCCAACTCTACTGATCTTGCTGATTGATGCCAAGGCTTCGCGAAATCCCCACTCTCCGGCGGGGTCAAAGTCAACGATCTCATTGAGCAATTGCCCCAATTGATCTTTGTTAGAGTTATGCTGTTTCATGTGCAAAGAACTTCGAAATTACACCTTCGACAATCGATTCGTCGAGCCTGTTGAGTAATCGAACGTCAAAAGTGACTCACGCGCGGTAGCGCGTTGAGTCCACTGCCTTGTGTGTGCCCAGCATGGGCACGTTGTAAATGGGGTTCAAGTCCCTTGTAGAAATACCAAACATGAAAATGAAGAAACTACTATCCGAAGCCAACTATGGAAGGGTGACCGACCATGGGAATGAAGGCTAAGAGAAAGCTGCGAGCCGATGAATAAGAACTGTATAGAAGGCCGACGTAGCGCGCCGAGCTGGCACAACACAGCGAAGGCATCAGGTATGCCTGCGGAGGTAAATACGGCGGTAGTGCAGTGGAGCAACGTGCAATTACCTGGGAGGCCTCATCGCCAAAGGGAGGTGAGGAGTCAGCCGAAGCCATAGTAGTCGGGATAAAACGAGTCGGGGGGCGAAGAATGCCCGAGTTAAACAATGAGAGCCGTGGAGCCACTACCCGACGAAGGGCCGAACCAATGAGTAGGAGATTGATCCCGTGACGGACAACCCAGCCACTAACGCCAGTCGGCGCGGTGAACTTGAGCGCCGTCATGGAGAGAAGAATGAATCTCCTCAGGAACGAACCATGATCGGGCAAATTCTCGGTTCCGCGAACCTTGCCGAAGCTTGGAAACGAGTGAAGACAAACTAAGGTTCGGCCGGAATCGACGGTATGTCGGTGGGTGACTTTCCGGACTTCTGCCGGAAGCACTGGCCGAGGATAAGTGCGGATCTTATGGAAGGGAACTACCACTCCGCGCTCGTGCGCAGGGTGTTTGTTCCAAAACCCGACGGATCGAAACGTCCGCTGGGAATACCGACGGTGCAGGATCGCATGATCCAGCAAGCCGTTGCACAAGTGATCAGTCCGCTTCTTGATGCGGACTTTAGTTCAAGAAGCTACGGATTCCGTCCGAACCGATCGGCTCATCAAGCCGTGGAGACGATGGAAACCGGCTGGAAGGAAGGTCGGCGGCATGCCGTCGATTGTTACTTCAAGTCGTTCTTCGACACCGTGAACCATGACAAGCTCATGACATCGTTGCGCGAAAAGATCCGGTGCCGCAAGACTCTGGGGCTCATTCGCCGCTACCTGATGGCGGGAGTGAGGTTGCCGGATGGCACCCGCGAGGCCACGCACTCAAGGAGTGCCACAAGGCGGACCACTCTCTTGCTGTTAGCCAACATCGTACTCGACCCACTTGACAAGGAACTCGAAACGCGCGGACATCATTTGGCCCGCTACGCCGATGACTTTATCATACTGGTGAAAAGTGCAAAAGCGGCACAAAGGGTGATGGAAAGTGTTGTCAGGTTCTGCGAAGGACGACTCAAACTGGTAGTCAACAGGGTCAAGAGCCGAGCCACGTTACTGGAATCGTGCACCTTTCTGGGATGCCAGATAGGGCACCGAGGCAAGCTGATGTGGACGGACAAAGCCCTGTTACGGTTCAAGCAACACGTGCGGGGAATCACCCGTCGCAACCGCGGACACAAGGTGCAGGACGTCATTGATGAACTGTGCCTCTACACTCGTGGCTGGCTTAACTACTATAAACTCAGCTGCACCTACGCCGAGGTGTTAGAGTTAAGTGAATGGGTCAGGCGAAGTGTGAGGCTCTACTACTGGAAGCAGTGGAAACAGCCCCGCACACGCCGCCGTAACCTACTCGCGTTGGGAGTCTTTCCAGAGCGGATTCATATGGCGAGCAGGAGCCGTAAAGGCTACTGGAGAATGAGTAACAACTCACTGGTTAGGCTGGCGCTTAACAACTGCTGGCTGGAGGAACAAGGAGTTCCTAACATGAGGGGGATCTGGATCTCTCTTCACTACCCTGAACAAAGAAGCGTTCAGGAAGTCTGATTGGAACCGCCGGATACGGAGCCGTATGTCCGGTGGTGTGGGACTCGTGGCTGACGCTAGTCAGTCACGGGGACCCGATTAGCCGTTGTTTTCATGTAAGGCTTCCACAAGTCTGGAAGTGACAGAAGAGTTGTGAACACGGGTCGTCCTGCCATTTCTGATTCAGGAAACACGATATCTGTTACCAGCCCTACTAGCGTGCCGTCTGGCCTAAACAATGGTGCACCAGAATGATTCAAAGCGCTAGGAACGGGCGTCAGATAGCCAGTGTGAATGCCTCCTTCAATCGGAGATCCTCGAAAGGACACATAGGCATCCTGAAACTGAAATTCCATCGCCCCGCGTAAATCCTCTGTGTTGTCCGGCGTGCTAAGGTATCCGACGTGCTCACCAATGTAGATGCTTAGTTCGCACCGAATCGGAGATTCGTTCGCGGCAAAATTTGATTGCATCTGCTTTAGCTCATCTCCGAAATGCTCAGCGAGAACGCTCTCTCGGTATGATTCGTCAACTGGATCAAGTTCAATCAATCGCAAATCTCCATGCTTCCTCGGAGCGTCAATTACTTTGAATTTCGTCATCCCAATCGGTTCAAACACCGATGGATGGTCGCCCCTCAACTCGAGAAGGCTATCGATCATGTCGAGCACTGAACCGGGAACGACTGCGATCCGTGGCTTAACGAACGTACATGTTCCGACCTTTACGAATCGCTCCCGGTCGACGAAGCCGATCTCGCAAGCTCGGTTGTAGTATAGTGACGAAGCCTGGGCGAACCCGCGCTGAGGGTCATGGTGGGGATTCTTAGCCTGAGCTTCTAACCTCTCTACTCGCCGATCGAGCTTTTCACCGAAGTCAGCGCCCTTCGAAAGATTGGCTTTGTAAATTTTCATCGCTTTACGGTCAATCACGCCGCTATCAAAACGGGTGTGACAGGTAGGGCAGAGTGCGATCAAGTTATGAAACTCATGCTTCTTGACTTTCGCCCACGGTTCAATGTGGGCAAGCTCAACAGGTGTTTGTCCGCAAGTGGGAACAGCGCATTTGTGACCTGCCTCGATCTTAACGCTTCGCGCGAGTTCAGCGGGAATAGCTGGGCGGTTGGCAGGCATTTCTTCGGTGAACAGTGTTATTAGTGAACTCAGGTAGTAGGGGCTTACAGATGTTTGATCATGTAGAATTATTCAACACAGAGCGAATACCCGATTTGATTGAATGGACTCTAGTCTGTTAGGTCTAGGGGCGGCAAGAGAAATAAAGACGAAGCAAGATTGATTGTCTGGATGTTTTTAGTGGCTGAAGGCTTTATTCTCGTGAAAGAGAAATCACAGATGATGAGAATCCAGATCCTCTTAAGTAGATGGATCTCAAACAGGCCGATTTTCAACGCAGCCCATTGCTCCAACACGATCACACATTCACAGTGCCAGCTTTGCGGGAAGAGGGCGAGGGGGAGCGGCGAAAACCGATTGAGATTTGACCTTCGCTGTGGTGGTCGTTCCGGAATTAAGCAGCGTTGCGTTGGTCATGCTGGGATCCCTGGCTATGTTCGGTCGACGCCGTAGACGGTAGCTCGTGTTTGGTTATGATCTAACAGGTTTCTTTGCTTCTGTCGCAGTGGGCTTGAATCCTCCGTACATGCTTGCTGCACAAAGAATGTCTCCCGATGCGAGGTCTACCCATTCGAGAGCACTACGCGGTAGCGGGCTTTGCCGGATTTCATGTGATCGAGAGCCTCGTTGATTTGCTCCATCGGGTAGCTTTCGATCTGTGGTTTGATGTCGTGGAGTTTGGCGAATTCCAGCATGCTTTCCATGGTGGCCGGGCTGCCTACCGGCGAGCCGGAGACCGATTTCTGGCCGCCGATGAGTGGGAAGACGCCGAGATCGAGCGGTTCCAAGGTGGCTCCGACAAAGTGGAGCCTTCCTTTGGCCTTGAGGGTGTTGACGTAGGTGTTCCAGTCGAGCTTCACATTGACGGTGGAGAGGATGAAGTCAAACGAGCCATAAGCGGATTTGATTTCCTCCTTGTCACGTGAGTTGAGCGTTTTGTGGGCACCGAGTTCCAAGGCTTCTTGTCGTTTCGACTCGCTGGAGGTGAAGGCGGTGACTTCGCAGCCCCAGGCGTTGAGAAATTGCAGCGCGATGTGGCCGAGCCCACCGATGCCGATGACGGCCACTTTGTCGGTGGACTTGACATCGAACTGTACCAGCGGATTGAACACGGTGATGCCGGCGCAGAGCAGGGGGCCGGCGGACTTGAGGTCGATGCCCTCGGGGATGACCACCACGCTGGCGGCATCGGCCCGTAACTTTTCGGCAAAACCGCCGTGGTGGGCGACGATGGTTCCTTGGGCATCACGGCAGAGATTCTGATCGCCGTTTTTACACGAGTGACAGTGGCCACAATAGCCGCTGTGCCAGCCGACACCGACCACGGTTCCTTTTTCCAAATTCTGCACATTGCTGCCGGTGGCGACGACTTTGCCAATCACCTCGTGCCCACCTACCAGCGGGTATTCCGAGATTTCCCATTCGTTATCGATCATGCTGACATCGCTGTGGCAGATGCCGCAGTGCAGGACTTCGATTTCCACTTCATCCGCGGCGAGCTCTCCGACATCGTAGCTGTAGGGCTGCAGGGTTCCACCGGCTTCAAGGGCGGCGTAGGCGTTGATTTGATTGCTTTGGCTCATGATATTCTCAGATAAACGAGCATCATGGGAAACGCAAAAAGTAATCCGCTCTAACGGCAGATCGGCTGGAGCTTGGCCTGAGGATCACCTCACCAGGCCACCGTGCGCAAGGCGTAGCGGCGGTCGGTTTCCTCGATGGCCTTGGAAATCTCCGCCTGCACCCGGGCATCGCCATAGAAGGGGCCAACGCCTGGACCTCCACCGGTGTGGGTTTCGATGAGCACCGGCCGACCGCGCCGCATGACAAAACTTGGATTGCCGCTGTCGCCGGTGACGAGTTTCTTACGGTAGCCGTTTTTATGAGAGGGATCGAACTTGAATGCAATGGAGCCACCACGGATGGCGGCAATTTGGTGGACAAAGAGGCGGCGGTTTTGATCGGTGACGAGAACATACTCGCCGGGGAGTCGCGTGGGGTAGTCCGCGCTCGGTCTGAGTAGCGGGTAGGGTGTGTAGTTCGCTGGCAGAGGCTGATCGAGCAGGCCCACCGAGTAATCGCCACCGGAGAGGTTCTTGATGGTCACGATCTGGCGCACCTGCCGTTTGCCCTGGCGGTCATGAAAGACCACCGGTGTCAAAACCGGACGGGTGTAGTGCTTCGCCATGATCACATGCCTCGGAGTGATCAGGGTGCAGGTGCGTTTGCTGTTGAAGGAAATACCGGAGGCATCGAATTTGGCCGTCCAACCGTCGTTGAGCTGGGCATGGCCTTTGGCGTTGTATTTTTTGAAGATGTTAGGCGACTGATAAGGCACCGCCATGCTGCCGGTGGCCATCGACGACCCTCGGCTCATGCCAGAGCCGGATGAGGTCACTCCGCAGCCAGTCAGCGCGGCACAGACGACACAGGCAAGGGTGAGTGGAAGCCAATGTTTCATCGACAGCTAGCGGCGTTTTTTCTCGTCCGTGGCGTTTCTGGAGCGCACGGAGAAAGTGATCGGAATGCCGGGGGACGGATGATCCTCGCGCAGTCGGTTAGTGAGATACTGCTCGTAGTGCTCCTGCATCAGGCGCTTGTCGTTGACGAAGAGAATATACGTTGGCACCGGGATGGCGGTGTAGCGATCGTTCACTGCGGCGGTGGCGTAGAGCAGTTTCAGACGCTTCGTTCCTTTCTTCGCCTGCGGTGGTTTCTTGGCAAATGCCTCACCGAGGAATCGGTTGAGTTTGCCGGTGGTGATCGGGTTTTGAGCGGCCTTGCGGATCTCGGCGAGCTTGCTGAAGACCAGTCCGATTGATTGTTTCTTCAGGGCGGAAACGCAGACGTAGGGGGCGTAGGCGAGGAAGAACAGCTCGGTGCGCACGTGCTCGGTGGCTTCTTCCAAGCGGGCGCTCTTCTGGGCATTCGGGTGGAAGAGATCGAACTTATTGAGCACGATCAGGCAGGGTTTTTTCTCGTCCTGGATGATGCGGGCGATTTTGCGGTCCTGGGCGGAGACGCCCTCGGCGCAGTCGATCACTAACAGGCAGATGTCTGCCCGGCGGATCGAGCGCTCGGCACGCATCGAGGAGAACACTTCCACGGAAGAATCCATCTTGGTGCGGCGGCGGATACCGGCGGTATCGATGAGCGTGTGCTGCTCGCCAAGAAATTCGTAGGGCACATCGATGGCATCGCGAGTGGTTCCTGAGACGTCAGAAACGATAGTGCGATCGTCCTTGAGGATGGCATTGATCAGGGAGGATTTGCCGGCGTTGGGTTTACCGACGATGGCGATCTTCAGGCCTTCCTTTTTCACCACCTGCTCGGCTTCTTCGATGTCGCGGTTCAGCGGTTCCACCACCTTGTCGATGGCATCGGCGATCATGTGCATGTTTTTTCCCAGCTCCGCAGAGACGGGAATGCCTTCGCCGTAGCCAAGGGTGGCGAAGTCGCCGGTGAGAAGGTCTTGTTTCTCGTTGTCCGCCTTGTTGATGATGAGCTGGACCGGAGCCTTGGACTTGCGCAAGCGCTTGGCGAGGTCCTCATCGATCACGGTGATGCCGTCCTTGGCATCGACGATGAACAGGATTAAATCGGCGGTCTGCATGGCGATGTCCGCCTCGGTGGTCACGGCAGCGCCAAAGCCATCGTCGAGGGTGGCACCAATGCCGCCGGTATCGATGATGGTGCAGGGCTGCTCTGAGATATGGCAGGGGGCGGAGATGCGGTCGCGCGTCACGCCCGGTTGATCGTGAACAATGGCGATGCGGCGCCCTGCGAGTCGGTTAAATAGGGCGGATTTGCCGACATTGGGTCGGCCGACGATGGCTACGGTAGGCATGTTAAATGAAAGAGTGAATGATGGGTAAAAGGGATGATTATTCCACCGCGTGGTGATCTTTGAGTTGGCGCAGGCCTTCGCGGAAGTATTCGATGCCGGACCAAACGGTGAAAATGGCAGCGAGAACGGTGGGGTAGATCGGATCGAGGGGGATGATTTTCAGCATCACCCATCCGAGTAAGGTCATCTGGGTGACGGTGCAGACTTTCCCCGTCCAGTGGGGACGGATCGGCACCTGCGAGTTGAAATAGTGCAGAATCCAGATGCCGCCAATAATAATGATGTCGCGGGCGATCATTAGTGCGGTGAACCAGATCGGGATACTCCATCCCTCGCCCCAGGGAACGAAGGTGAGAAAGACGATGCCGGTGAGCAGCAATGTCTTATCGGCAAAGGGATCCATGAAGGCTCCGAACTTCGAGCGCTGGTTGTAATGACGCGCGATGTAGCCATCGAGGGCGTCGGTCACCGAGGCGAAAATAAACACGCCGACGGCCCACCAGCGGAAGGTTTCATTCGGGTTTCCAGCCTTCACCGTTTCCCCGTAATACACCGCCAGCGCGGCAAACACCGGCGCCATGAAGAGTCGGGTTAGGGTGATTTTCGATGCCAGAGTCACGGCGGTAGTTTGCAGGAAGGCAGGTGAACATAGAAGTTTTTAATGTGTGCGATTGCAATTCGTAGCTCGCCGACTAGAGCTAGGGGCATGAAACCAAAAGTTGGCGAAGATGCGCCGGATTTTACCGCAGACGTCGTTGGGGGTGCCTATCAGGACGGGGCCGAGGTCTCGCTGAAGCACTTGCGTGGGAAGCCCGTGGTGCTGGTCTTTTACCCGAAGGACAACACGCCGGGCTGCACCATCCAGGCCTGCGCCATCCGCGACAGCTGGGACGCGCTGGAGAGCATCGCCTACGTCTTCGGTGTCAGTGTGGACGACGCCAAGAGCCACCGCAAATTCATCGATAAAAAAGAACTGCCGTATCCGCTGCTCGCCGATACCGACAAGAAGATCGTCCAGGACTACGGTGTCTGGGTGGAGAAAAGTATGTTCGGGAAAAAATACATGGGCATCGAGCGCAGTAGCTTTGTCATCGGAGAAGATGGCAAGATCATGGCGGTGCTGGAAAAGGTGAAGCCCGGTGCGCACCTTGACCAATTGTTAGAAGTGCTGAAAAAATCATGAACCAGACGGAAATCATCAGTCGGCTGAATGCGATGGGGGTGACTCCATCGAAGAAGCTGGGGCAGAATTTTTTGGTCGATGAAAATGTCGCCCGTTGGATTGTCGATCAATTGGAGGTGAAGCCCGGTGATACCGTGGTGGAAGTGGGCCCTGGCACCGGTGCGCTGACCGAACACGTGGTCGAGCTGGCGGACAAGGTGATCCTGGTCGAATTCGATGCGCGCTTGGCCGAGGGGCTGAAACTGCGCTTTGCCGACAACGACAAGGTGGAGGTGCATCATTTCGATGGCGCCAGGTTCGATACCCGGGTGCTTTTCAAACATCAACCGGTAAAGCTGCTGGGTAATCTGCCGTATTCCGCCGGTGGTGCGATCATGCGGAACTTCATGAAACGACCGTCGCCCGTCTGTAAGGCTGTGCTGATGCTGCAGAAGGAGTTTATCGATCGGATCATCGCCAAACCCAAGACCAAAGCCTACGGCGTGCTCTCGCTGCGCATGCAGAGCGAGTGGGTAAGCAAGCCGGTGAAGACCATTCCGCCGCAGGCATTTTTCCCCCGACCACTGATCGATTCCACCGTCATGGTCTGTGAACCTCGCCCCGATGATCTGCCGGTTTACGACGCTCGTTTATTCGATGAAATCATCCGCCGCGGCTTCTCCCAGCGCCGCAAGCAGATCAAAAAACAAATGCCAGACACCGCCGACTGGGAACAGGCGGCTGCGCAGATTGGCGTGGGAGTTACAGCACGTGCCGAAGAAATTTCGCTCGAGCAGTGGGCGGTGCTGACGCGCATTTACGACGACCATCCGCTCAAGGACAACCCACAGAAAGGGGACGAACTCTTCGATGTGGTGGATGAACATGACGAGGTGCTCAAGCAGGAGACTCGCGACACTGTTCACCGTGAGAATTTGCTGCACCGCGCCGTGCACATGTTTGTTTTCAACAAGCGCAAAGAGCTGTTCCTACAAAAACGCTCCCGCCTGAAAGACGTGCATCCCGGAGTCTGGGACTCCAGTGCCGCCGGACATCTCAACGCCGGTGAGGACTACGAGCCGACTGCTGTTAGGGAGCTCGAAGAGGAGCTCGGTATCCAAGATGCCGAGGTGCAGGAGGTGGCCCGCATTGCTCCGAGTGAGCAGACCGGTTGGGAACACATCCGCCTGTATCTATGTCGTCACGATGGCGCCATGCGCTTCCCTTGTAGCGAAGTGGAGTCCGGTGAGTGGTTCTCCATGGATGATGTGCGGGAGTGGATCGCACTTCGGCCGCAGGATTTTGCCAGCGGCTTCATCGAATGCTGGCAGGCCTTCGATGCCAAAATGGCTGAGGCGGAGTAGGGGGGCGCTTTTTCGATCGCTCTCGATCAGTGGTTTATGGTAGGCTTGGGGGATGAAAACCCCAATGTCTATCGTGTGTTTCTCTGTCTGGGCCCTGTTGCTGTCGGCGCTCGCAGCCGAGGAGGCTAAGCCGGCGGCCGATTGGCGGATCGAGCTTGTTCCCAGTCGATATTCAACCGGCAAGGGTGCAGTGCTTTATGCCACCAAGCCTCTGGATACCTTCTACATCATCCTGCACAATACCTCCGGAAAAGACCTGCGTCTGTGGCGTGATTGGTGCTCCTGGGGCTACGATAATCTACGGTTAGAGGCGACCTTGGCTGATGGCCAAGTGGTGCAGCTTAGCAAGCGAGCCAAGGAATGGGACAAAAATTACCCGGATGTTTTCACGGTGGCGGCGGGGAAATCCCATGTGTTGGAGGTTCATCTGGGTGGCCAATTGTGGCAGGGGGTGAAGCAGCTGCCCGAGGAGCCGTTTCAGCTCGTGGTGCACTATCAGATTGACCCCAGCAAGGAGGGGGAGCGGAGGAAAATATGGATCGGAAAGCTGCGTTCGGAACCGCTCACTGTGACCCTGCGGCAATGACGGCTATTGCGGTTTCAGTTTCCCGTTGTTGGATGCCAATGAGTTAGGCTTTCAAGTGGCGCTTGGGGACGGAATCAAGATCGTCTCCACGGGGTGAGATAAAAGAAAAGTGGTAGGTCCACCAGGAGTCGAACCTGGATCTACGGCTTCGGAGGCCGTTATACTATCCATTGTACTATGGACCCGTAATTTGCTGACACAATGACACGTCGATGCACCAGCGCGAAAGATCACTAATGCCCGATACTAGGGGAGTCAAGCCGTCAGTTTGAAAAGAAAAGCGATTACTTAATTTCTCAATTTCCTCCTTTACTCTAAGTATAAGATTCGCAGAATCGTCTTAATCAACGGTTACCAAATTGGTAGCCTCCAAGCTCCTACAAATACAACCTATAAACCATTAGAATGAACACACCATCCCGCCCTATCAAATCTGTGGCTATCACTGCAGCTACCGTGCTGCTATCCTCTTCCTCTCTGTTTGCAGCTGAGGAAACCAGTTTGTTAACGAAGTATGTGACCGATGGTGGTTGGCCAATGATTTTGATTGGTCTGTTGATCCTCGCTCTGATCGCTCTTTGCGTGTTCAACTTCATGAACCTGACCAAGGCCAAGTTCTGCCCGGAAGACCTGAAGGCTGGTCTGATGGATCACATGCTGAACTGCCGTGTTCGTTCCGCCATTGAGCTGGGTGCTTCCCACCCAAGCTACCTCGGTCGCATGATGGCTTACGCTCTCCCTAACGTCGATGCCCGCCGCCCTGAAGATCTCGGCCGCGACTACGTCGAAGATGCCATCGCTGATTTCACCATCAACGAAAACCGCAAGAGCATGACTCTGATCAACTACATCTCCCTGATCGCTCAGGCAGCTCCGATGATGGGACTGTTCGGAACCGTTCTTGGTATGGTGGGTGCGTTCGGCACACTGGCTAGCGGTGACGGATCTGCTGACCCAGCCTCACTGGCCGGTGACATCTCCGTGGCTCTGTTGACCACCCTTTGGGGCCTGGTGACTGCCATCCCATCCCTGACTGCTTACTTCTTCTTCAAAAACAAACTCAACAACCTCGTCGCCGAGTGTCACCACACTGCCGAGGAACTGCTTAACGCATCCATCCAGACCGTCAACGGAGACGCACATCTGGCTAAGATTCCTGAAGGTATTGCCGTTTAATCCGGATAGGGAGGTGGCAATTGCCGTCTCCCATCTGATCTCATCGCGCAAAATGGAGACATGTTGCGCGATTTTTAAACCTCTTCGCCTTCAGAGTCGATCCTCCTGATTGACTGGCGAAGAACCAAACAGCCCAATACGAAAGGAATCAAACTATGGCATCTAGTAAATTACGCAACAGCGCCAACGGCTCAGACGATGAGCTGCAGGTGGACATGTCGCCAATGATCGATATGGTGTTCTTGCTCCTGATTTTCTTCATTGTCGCCTCTACGGTGATCGTGGTGAAGCAGGACCCGAACGTCGACCCACCGGTCGCAGACAGCTCTAAAAAACCCAAGGACGGCAAAGGCCGCATCGTTATCAACGTTCGTAAGGACGGCTCGTTCTATGCCGAGACCGCCACCACGAAGTTTGACGACGAGGAGGCAATCACCGAGTATGTGAAGGAAAAGAAACTGGTTGAAGAGGGGAAAGGACTCAAACCGATCATCCACCTTCGTGGTGACCAGGGAGTTTCCTTCAAATACGTTCGCACCGTCATCCGTGCATCCGCCAACGCCGGTGTCGATAACGTGGTCTTCTCAGTCTACGGATTTGAGAAAAACTAACCCATTCAACCGCTCATTTAACACATAATTTCCCATGGCTCGTAAAAAGACATCTGATAATCTCGAAGAAGATGAACCAGGCTTGGACATTTCATCATTGATTGATGTTTGTTTCCTGCTCCTGATTTACTTCTTGGTGACCACTACCATTCAACCGCGTGAACAGGATTTGAAAATGCAGCTTCCTGCTGCGGCTCCATCGACTGATACACCGGAACTTCAGCCAATGTTCATCAAGGTGGACAAAAGCGGAACCATCTACATCAACACCGGTCCATCCCAAGAAGCTCTGGACTCTGACCCTAATGTGCGCAAGTTGCCCATGCTCAAGGAGCGTCTGGACACTTATGCCGGAGCTGCCAAGGCGGGCGGTAAGCAGCCTATGGTGCAAATCTGGGCTGACCCGGAAGCGATGCAGCAACGGGTGGTCGATGTGCTCAACTGCCTCGCAAGTGCGAAGGTGCAGAGTGTTACATTCACCGACCTCGTCGACACCCCTTAGGTTGAATTTCGAACTCTCCACTTGCCTCACGGCAGTGGGGAGTTCTTCCGTTTAATCTAAGAAACATTCGAGGGTCTGCGTTGTAATCAACGTCACAGATAATCGCTTTTCCTCAAGCGTCGGGCGTCACTCTGACGATCGCGCATCAAGGTGAAGCGTGTCTGTTCATTACAAAAAAAGAATCTTCCGGCGGGCTTTCGCTGAATATCCGCTGGAGTATTTTTATTTCTATCTTACCCTCACTTACTTCTCCCATTTTTATCCTATCTCTCCCTCCCATCTAAATTACACACAACGAATCACTCATGAATACGAAGTTTAGCCATAGTTCTATCAGCCGATTACTGGTAATGTGCGCGGTCGCGTGGGTTGCTAGTTTCTCCACCGCCAAGGCTCAGGATCTGAACACTCAGATGACCCAGGCAAACCAGGCGTGGAAAGAAAAGCAATACGACAAATGCCAAGCCATCTTCACGCGTATCGTCACCAGCTACGCGGCACGCGCTCCCTTACTTTACGGGCCGAAATTTGGTGTCATCTACTACCGCAAGGGCCTCTGTGAGCTGAAGCTCGCGGACATCGCCAAGCGGGGCAATAAGAAGGAAGAGGCGAAAAAATGGTTCGATGCAGCCGCCAAATCTTTCGAAACTTGCTACAAGAAATACCCTAACGGTGCGTCCGGTATGCCGAAAACCACCAACACCTCGCACAAAGCCGCTCTGCAGCGTTGGGCTGAGGCCAGCATGGGAAAACAGGAATACAAAGAGGCCATCAAGCTCTACCAGAAGTTCCTCAACGAGCGCGACAAGGGGCGCGATAAAATCCTTCCTACTCCCGGAGGTTTCTACATCAACCTGGCAATCTGCCACTTCCTGATGGAAAAACCTCAGATTCCCCAGGGGATCCGCCACTTTGAGACGGCACTGAAGAACAAGGAGAAGATGAGAACTCAGGATGCAGGCATCGTCGCCGGATTCCTCTCGCTTTCCCAAGCCGTGATCAAGGAGAAAGACGAGGCTGCGATGGTTGATTTCCTCAACAAAAACCGCGCCGACATCACTCTGTCACCCTACCAAATGTATGAGTTCACCCCAGTCTTCCTGAAGCTGGCGGGCAACGCACTCGAAGCCGACATGTTTGTCGCCGCCTTCAACCTCTACGCTCTGGTTCCCGGAACCGAGGAAGCCATCCAGGACATCAAGGTGCGTCTCGACCAGTTGGGTGAGCGCCGCGGCATTGTCGACGGTCAGGCCATCATCGATGCCGACCGCCTGAGCAAGGGACTCGAAAAACTGCGTGAGAAACTTCGCTCCGGCGATCCTGACGACGTCAAGGTGCTCTCCGCCATGACCTATCTGCACGATCAAGCCAGCAACCAACGCGGTGTCTTCGGATCGCTCGAGCAGCTTGAGCTTTACTACAAGAAAAGCAGCAAGCGTGAGCAAAACCTGTTTAACCTGGTGCGCGTGTCCTCCCTCATCGGTGAGAACCTCACCACGGAGCACTACGGCAGCATTTTCCTCAGAGACTTCCCTGACAGCGACAAGGTGGAAGCCGTCCGCCAGCTGATGCTTTCCAGCCTCTTCTTCGGCGGTGAGTATAAGAAGAGTCTCGAAGTGGCAGAAGTCCTGATCGACAAGGTTCCCAAGCCTTCCGAGCAGCACGACATCTGTCTTTTCGTCCTCGGTGGTAGCCACTTCTACCTCGGCAACTTTGAAAAAGCTCAGCCGTTCCTTGAGCAGCATGTGAAGGACTATCCAAAGAGTAACTTCATCATGCACTCCGAGTATTTCCAAGGTTCGAACCTGACTCGCCTGCAATACTGGGACAAGGCGGCGAAGTTGCTGGACGAGTTCTTGGCCAAATATAAGGACCCGAACAAAAACATCTACATGCCCAACGCGCTCTACGATCGCGCCAACTGCCACTTCTCCGAAAGCGAGTATGATCCAGCCATGGCGCTGTTGAACCGCCTGGAGAGTGAGTTCTCACAAAGTGTTGTGATCGACATGGCCTACAACATGAAAGGCAACATTTTCGAGAGCACCGGCAATCGTGACGAAGCTGAGAAATACTACAATCTCGCTCTGGAAACAGCCGAGAAACGCGACAATGAAATCGTCGCTGGTGAGGCACTCAGCTACCTCGTTGGTATGCTCGGCACTGAGAAGATCGACAAGAAGCCGAATCCACGCATCAAGGACGCGATTCCGTTCTACGATAAATTCATCAAGGAATACAGCGACTCTCCTTACAAACCACAGGTTGTGGTTTACGGAATGCCCGCACTGCGCGCTGCTGGTCGTGAACAAGAAGGTCTCGATAACCTTCAGGCAATGATCACCGAGTTGGCTGGCAAGAAACGCCAAGCCTTCCTCGAAGAGGTTGTTAACGCTTACTCCGATGCTTTCCTCGCTGTTAAAGGCAATACTCCCGAGAAGCTGAAGGAAAAATACTACAACTTCCCTGGCATTGACCTCAGTGACAAGCGGACTTTGGCCTTGCTTCGTATCGCCCTCATCGGCGTCTTCGAAGAGCAGCTGAAGACAGCCGCCAAGGATAAGAAGGAAGATCAGCTGCTGCGCTATGAAGCCGGTATCAAAGCTCTCTTCACCGATCTGCGCAGCCAGTTCCAACCTAAAGACCTGACCAACTTCGTGCTCATCCGTGTGGGCGACTACCTGCGTGAGAAAACATCCGCGCCCAAGCAGTCGCTGCCATACTACGAAGAGCTTCTGGGTCGTAAGGACAAGACCGGCATGGAGTTCAAAGCCCTCTTGGGTATCGCCGATGTCATGGGCGCTTCCGATGCTCCATCGGATAATAAGAAGGCCTTGGTGAGCCTCGAGCGTGTGCACTCCTCAGCCAACGATGATCCAACAACTCAAGAAAAGGCACTCTTCCGCATGGTCGAGATCAATGCCAAGTTGGACGATTGGGAGGCTGTGGGTAAAACGGCCCGTCAGTATCTCGATGAGAAACACACCAAGAAAGTGGCCGAGGTTAGTTTCCTTTACGCTCAGTCATTCGATAAGCGTAACATGGTCAACGACGCTCTGTTCCAGTATGGGATGGTTTATTCCCGCTACACAGGCTTCATCGCCATCTCTGCACCTGCTGTTAAGCGTGTGATGGAACTGATGTGGGAACGGAACTTGGAAGTCGGTGCCACTGTGGGCGATGGTGCGAAAGCGATCACCCTGACAAAATCAGATCGTCAGTCCGCCTACGAAACCATCGGTAGCAAATACATCAACTCCACCCGTCGCATCCGCGAGACGAACAAAAACATGACCGACGCCGAGAAGGCTGTCTGGGATGATATGGCTGCTTTGGTCAAGGAGTTTGAGTCAACCGGCCAGGTGAAAACCATGGAGGAAATCAAGAAAGAGCAGGCGGAAAACCGTCGCCGTGGTCGCAGTAACGACTAATCGCAGCGTCTGCTATTTCATACTCATTAATCAATTAACGTCGAACTAATCAAACTAGCTATGAATATTCGCTCTATGATCACCTCAGCGCTGCTGCTCGCAGTCGCGCCCATCGCCTCCGCCCTGGAAGCGCCCGCCCGTCTTATGTATAAAGACGGCTCACACGACGATGTATTGGTCGTCGATTACAAACGTGGATACGTCACCTACAAACTCAACGAGCGCGATTTGAACCGCGCTCGTAAAGGACCGGACGCGGTGACCTCCATCTACTTCTACAAAGTGCCACTTTTCGAAGAGGCAATGGCTCTCTACGAGGGACGGAAATATGATGAGGCCAAGGCCAAGTTCCTCGAGTGCCAAGAGGCGTATAAGAACGTCGATACAGCACCGAACAACTTCGCAACTCTCTCTGGTTTCTATGCCATGGAGTGCATGCGCAGAACCTTCGATCTCAGCGGCCTGAGCTCCGCGATGGAGAAGTTCCGCAAAGAGGGTCTGACTCGCGAGCATCACTTGCAGCAGCTGGAAGTGAATGCTTTCTGGGAAGCCGTCCGCCTGAAGGACTGGGATCGTTTGGATCGTCTCGCCAAAGATTGGCGCGAGCGCAAGGTGACTGGTAGCCAACGCGCTCAGATCGCCTACTGCCACGGTCTCGCTCTCGAGAACCTCGCTAAGAAGAATCCCAAGCTGATCACCGATGCTCTGAATTCATACAACGTCACCCTCACCGCTGATTTCACCGCTTCGGTGGAGTTGGTGGTCGCAGCCGCGAGTAACTGTCTCGGTATTTACCACAAAGACCCGGAGGTGCAGCTCGCTATCCGGAACTGGGGCACCGATGATGAAAACCAGAACGGTGTGGGCTATCAGCGCCTCACTGAAGCGGGTGCTCTGGTGCAGCTCTATCTGCAAGCTGGCTTCGATAAAGTGAAGCCACTGAATGCCGATCACAAGAAGTTCACCAAATACGCTCCTGAGCGTAAGGAGGGTTAAGCTTAGGCAACTTCATCACGTATCAAGATCAATCCAGCGGAGCAGTCATCGACTGCTCCGCTTTTTTCTTGGGTGATGGAATAGAAAAGAGGGTAGGGCTTAGAGGACTTGTTCCAGGGCTTCGACTAAGCAATCATCTTGATGGGCGAAGACAGTGCGTAGGTCCAGACGCAGTTGGCTTTCGACGACCACACCAACGATGGCGCGATCGCCGGTTCGCAGGAGGGTAGCCAGTCGGTTGACTGAAATCTTAGTTGGGGAGATCGCGATCGCTACAGATGGGATTTCCGATTTCGGCATGGTGCCTCCACCGGTGCGGGCGATGGTTTCGACCACTTCGCAGCAGCTCTGTGCGCTGCCCGGCAGGCGGGAGATGATTTGCTCGGCCCGTTCGCGAAGTGTTGCCACATTTTCCGAGATGAATTCCAAGGCGGGCACTCCGAAGGTTCCTCCGGAGGATTTGTTTGCCAAGTAGGTATCGATGCATTCCTGCAGCACGGTGAGGATCAGTTTGTCACAGCGGACAGCGCGGAAAAAGGGCTCTTTTTTGATGCCGGCCACCAGTTCTTTGTTGCCTGCAATAATGCCGGATTGAGGGCCGCCTAACAATTTGTCACCGGAGAAACAGACGAGGTCGATGCCATTACGGAGTGCTTGTTGTGGGGTCGGTTCATGATCGATGGGGGCTAGCTCATCCGTATTCATCATGGCTCCGGAGCCGATGTCTTCGACCAGTGGTAATTGGTGCTCATGCGCGAGCTTGGCGAGATCACTGACCTCGGGTTCTTCGGTAAAGCCACCGATGTAGAAGTTGGATCGGTGAACCTTGAGGATCATCGCGGTGTTCGCTGTGATCGCTTTGGCGTAGTCGTTGAGGTTGGTTTTGTTGGTGGCTCCCACTTCCACGAGTTTGGCTCCCGATGTTTCCAGAATTTCAGGGATTCGGAACCCTCCACCAATTTCCACCAGCTCACTGCGCGAGACGATCACTTCGTTTTTATCACCCACGCAGAGGTGCCGCAGTGTTAGCACCAAGGCAGCTGCACAGTTGTTCACTGCGGTGGCTGCTTCGGCTTCTAACAATGATGCCAGGGCGGTTTCCAAATAGCCGGCCCTCTTCCCCCGAGCTCCGTCTGGCAGGTTGAATTCGAGGTTGCAGTAGCCGGTTGCTATCTCCGTGAGGGTGTTCGCAGCTTCACGGCCCAAAGGGGATCGGCCCAAGTTGGTGTGAATGATAACGCCTGTGGCATTGATGACGGGTTGCAGTCGGCTCGCGGCAAAGGTTTTTAACGATGCTGCGATCTCTTTTTCAATCTCCACCCGACTCGGTGTGGCGCCTGATAGAATTTTTTGTCGCCACTGATAGAGCTCCCGTTGGACGAAGGTCGTGACTAGGGCGCGGGGCAGGGGGCATTGCAAACAGAGGGCTTTAACCAAGATTTCTACGGCGGGTAGCTCTCTTAGAGATTGCTTTGGATTTGGCATAAGTCGAAATTAGCCAGCTATCTTGATTTGACAAGTGAAGGTATGACACACATTCTCCGCCGCGTGAGTGAAAATATCCAAGAGACACCATTGGCCGCCCTTCACGTTGAACTGGGTGGGAAAATGATTCCTTTCGCTGGCTGGAATATGCCCGTTCAATACACCAGCATCATTGATGAACACACCGCGGTGCGAGAGGATGTCGGAATTTTCGATATTTCCCACATGGGTCAGTTTTTCCTCGAAGGCGAAGGCGCCGAGGCATGGCTCAATACCATTCTGGCCAACGACGTTTCAAAACTCGAAGTCGGTCAGGGGCAATACACTTTCATGTTGAATGAAGACGGTGGTGTGATCGATGACTTGATCATCTACCGCCAGGCCGAAGGCAAAATCTTCCTAGTGGTGAATGCCTCCATGATCGATGTCGATTACGCATGGCTCGATAAGCACCTCGCAGGTGGCTTGACGCTCACCAACGAGAGTGATGCTTGGGCAGGGATGGCGGTGCAGGGACCGAACTCGACCGCACTATTTGCCAAGCTCTTCCCCGGACGTGAACTGCCGGCCCGCAATGGCATGGACATCTGGGAGCAGGATGGCGAGTCACTCGTCGTTTGCCGCACCGGCTACACCGGCGAGGACGGCTATGAATTTTTCAGCTCGGCTGCCAATGGTAGCGCCTGGTTCCAGAAATACATCGACGCTGGTGCCAAACCCTGTGGCCTGGGCGCTCGCGATTCCCTGCGTCTGGAGGTTTGTTACCCACTCAATGGCTCGGATCTCGCGCCGACCCGCACCCCGATCGAAGCCGGCCTCGGCTTCTTTTGCGCCTTGGAAAAAGGAGACTTCATTGGTCGCGATGTCCTGGTGAAACAGAAGGAGGATGGCTTGAAAGAGCGCTTGGTCGCTCTCAAATACACCGGCAAGGGGGCGCCACCTCGTGCCCATTACGAGGTCTACTCTAAGGACGGCGAGCTGCTGTCCGAACTCACCAGTGGGGTGCTCTCCCCAAGCCTGCGCGAGGGGATCGGTATGGCCTATCTCCCCGTCGCCAGCGCCAAGCTGGGAACCTTGGTCGATATCGATGTCCGAGGCCGAAAATTTGAAGCTAAAGTCGTAAAAAAACCCTTTTACAAGAAGGGCTAATCCAGTGCAGAAATAAATAACCAAACAATCAGACACCTTTTATATTATGAACGTCCCAGATAATCTTCGCTACACCTCCGATCACGAGTGGATCCTCCTTGAAGACGGTATCGCCACAGTCGGCATTACCGATCACGCCCAAGAGGAACTGACCGATGTTGTTTTTGTCGAACTCCCTGATGATGGCCGTAGCTGCGATGCGGGAGACCCGGTCGCTGTGGTCGAGTCCGTGAAAGCTGCCAGTGATATCTACTGCCCAATCGCCGGTGAAATCGTCGGAGGCAACGCCGATCTGGAAGCTGACCCAGCTCTGGTGAACACCGATCCTTATGGTGCCGGCTGGATCTTCAAAGTGCGTGTCAACGATGTCGCCACCGTCGAGGCTCTAATGGATGCCGAAGGCTACAAAGGTCTTATTGGCTGATTTCTGCCATGTCCCACTAAATATTTACTATCAGGCGTGCTTCGGCACGCCTGTATTCATTTAACACTTTCTCAATCTAACTAATTTCCCATGTATAATAATTTCTGTAGCCGCCATGTAGGCAGCGTAGGTGACACCCGTGAGTCGATGATTAAAGAACTCGGTTATGATCGCATCGTCGATCTGATCGAAGACGCTGTGCCGGCCAACATCCGCGGCGGGGCACCTCTCGAACTTCCTGACGCACTCAGTGAAACTGGAGCACTCGATCGCTTGCGCGGGATCATGGGGGAAAATAAAGTTCTCAAGAGTTTCATCGGTCAAGGATACAGCGGCACCATCGTGCCTCCCGTGATCCAGCGGAACATTCTGGAAAATCCAGGTTGGTACACCGCCTACACCCCTTATCAGGCCGAGATTGCCCAAGGTCGTCTCGAAGCTCTGCTGAATTTCCAGACATTGATCTCGGATCTCACAGGTCTTGATGTTGCCGGAGCTTCTTTGTTAGACGAAGGCACCGCCGCTGCCGAAGCCATGGCACTGGCCAAGTCAGGTAATCGTAAAGGCACCACGATGTTTGTGGCTGATAGCTGTCATCCGCAAACCATCGATGTGGTAAAAACCCGGGCAGAGCCTTTGGGAATTCAAATCGAGGTGGGCGATTGGAAAAGCTTCGACCCCGCAGCTTGTGAGGGACTTTTTGCCGTTCTGGTGCAATACCCAGACACCCTCGGAACCATCGAGGACTACAGTGAGTTTGTCGAGAAAGCACACGCTGCCGGGGCCTTGGCCATTGTGGCTGCTGATCTGTTAGCTCTCACCGTCCTGCGCGCTCCTGGCGAATTTGGTGCCGATATCTGCGTGGGTAACAGCCAGCGCTTCGGCGTGCCATTCGGCTTTGGCGGTCCACACGCTGCGTTCATGTCCTGCACGGACAAACTGAAACGTAAGATGCCCGGCCGCCTCATTGGTGTCTCGGTCGATGCCCAAGGGAAACCGGGATACCGTCTGGCATTGCAGACTCGTGAGCAGCATATCCGCCGCGATAAAGCGACCTCTAACATCTGCACCGCTCAAGTTCTGTTGGCAGTGATGGCTTCTATGTATGCCGTTTATCACGGACCTGACGGACTGAAGCGCATCGCTAACAAAGCCAACACCTGCGCACGTATTCTCGCTGCTTCGTTGACCCAAGGTGGCTTCGAACTCGTGAGCGATCAATTCTTCGATACCATCACTATCAAGGTGCCAGCTAAAGCTGATGAGTATTTGGCTGCAGCTGTGGAGCTGGGATACAACCTGCGCCGTGTCGATGCTGATCACGTCAGCATCGCCTGCGATGAAACCTTCACTTGCGAAGACGGCAAGAGCCTGCTGCAGGTCTTTGGCATTGAGAAAGCCGACAGTGAACTGGCGGACGGACCTAACTGGAATGAAGTTCACAACCGTGAATCGGATTTCTGCACCGCTCCCGTGTTCAACCTTTACCACTCCGAGACCGAAATGCTGCGCTACGTGGCACGGCTTGAGAAAAAGGATCTGGCGCTGAACGAATCCATGATCGCGCTTGGTTCCTGCACCATGAAACTCAACGCCACAGCTGAAATGATGCCGCTGAGCTGGCCTGAGGTGGGGAACATTCACCCCTTCGCTCCAGACGACCAGACCGTGGGCTACCGCGCGATGCTTGATGAACTTTCTGACTGGTTGGCTCGGATCACCGGATTTGCCGCCGTTTCCCTCCAGCCAAATGCTGGATCTCAAGGGGAATACGCAGGTCTGTTAGCTATCCGCCGTTACCACATGGCCAATGGTGATGAAGAACGGAACATCTGCATCATCCCAACATCCGCACACGGAACCAACCCGGCCTCAGCGGTGATGGTGGGCTTCAAGGTGGTTCCCGTTGCCTGTGACGAAGCCGGCAACATCGATGTTACCGATCTGAAGGCCAAGGCGGAAAAATACGCAGATAACTTGGGAGCCCTGATGATTACCTATCCTTCGACTCACGGAGTTTACGAGGAAACGATCGTGGAAATCTGCGAGGCGATCCACGCGAACGGCGGTCAGGTTTACATGGATGGCGCAAACATGAATGCGCAGGTGGGACTCACCAGCCCCGGCCAAATCGGCGCGGATGTGTGCCACTTGAATTTGCATAAAACCTTCTGCATCCCTCACGGCGGTGGTGGACCAGGCGTTGGCCCGATTGGTGTGGCCGAGCAGCTGGTTCCTTATCTTCCCGGGCACCAGATGATGGAAAATGAAGCCGATCCGGTTTGCTCCGCCGCTTATGGTAGTGCGAGTATCAACACCATTTCGTGGATGTACATCGCCATGATGGGTGCCGATGGCCTCACCGAAGCCACCAAGATGGCCATTCTCAATGCGAACTACGTGGCCAAGCGTCTGGACGATTCCTTCCCTGTGCTCTACACCGGCAACAAAGGCCTGGTCGCGCACGAGTGCATTATCGATCTTCGCCCTGTCTCCGATGCGAGCGGAATCACGGTGGAGGATGTCGCCAAGCGTCTGATGGATTACGGCTACCATTCACCCACCATGAGTTGGCCGGTCGGCGGCACTCTGATGATTGAGCCCACCGAGTCCGAGTCTAAAGCCGAGCTTGATAAGTTCTGCGATGCGATGATTTCCATCCGCGATGAAATCCAGGCCGTGATCGATGGTCGCAGCGATAAAGAGGACAACGTGCTGAAAAATGCACCGCACACCGCCGAGATGGTCATCAGCGATAGCTGGACGCACTCCTACGGTCGTGAGCAAGCCGCCTATCCAATGCCCGCTCAGCGCGATCATAAATTCTGGCCAGCAGTCGGTCGGATTGATAATGTGCACGGCGACCGCAACCTGGTCTGCTCCTGCGCAGGCATGGAAGCCTACTCCGAGTAGTCATCCCTCGGTCATCACCATCCACCCGAACACCGGAGATCTGACATGTCTGACTACCAAGCCCCAAGAAGCCCGCGCGATGAAATCAATGGAATGCTCTATTTCCCCCGATTGTGTGACAAGATCCGTCTGCACTCGGAAGGAAAGCTCGAAAGTGATTACATCGAGAATCTGGGCGGGGGCATGGACCTGTGGACCTGTCAGTTCCTGGGCGTGGACTACACCGACCTTCGGGACAAGGTGTTAGGCGGAGCCTCTGATGAAGAGGCTCTGGCATGGTGCCGGGAAAATGGAAACCCGCGCGGCGAGCTCGAACTCACTTGGTGGAACAGCTACATGCAGAGCCGTGGCTATCGTGACGACATGACCGATCGCCTCGCATTCCGCAAGGACGAGGCCGGGTGGAACGACCGAGACGATATCATCACCTTCTTCGATTTCATCGACGTCGATGAAGGACGGCAGTAAAAAAAGCCTGCCCAATCGTGTGAATCCTGTCTAAAAAACTCGAGTGACTCTCAACGACCTCGGCTGGAACACAGAATTTCAGAAAGACTTTGATAAGCTTTCTCTGAAGAAATGCGTGCCGGCACGCCTCATCCGCGATAATAAAATCACCTACGGGGCACTCTTCATCGATGATGAGGAGGACGTTTGCGAACGTGAAGTGGTGATGAGCGGTAAGGTGTATCATGATGCCTCGTCCGATGCCGAACTGCCGGCCGTCGGAGACTGGGTGGCCCTGGAGCTTGCCAAAAACGAAGATGGCGAGAACATGATCCGCGCGCGCCTGCCGCGGCAAACCTGCTTTTCCCGGAAACTCCCTGGGAAAAGCACCATGGAGCAGGTGATTGCCGCCAATGTCAACGTGGTGGTGGTGGTCACCGATGCCGGATCGGATTTTAACCCGCGCCGCATGGAACGCTACTTCATGCTCATTCGCCGCAGTGGCTCCAAGGCCGTGGTTCTGGTCAATAAATCGGATATGTTCCCTGCGGAGCAAAGCGAGGAGGCCGCCGAGATCATTCGCGAGCTCGACGATGAGGCCGATGTTTTTGTCACTTCCGCCGTCAGGGATGAGGGCTTGGAAGTGCTTAAGAATTACCTCCAACCCGGAGTCTCAATCACGATGGTCGGATCCAGTGGAGTGGGCAAATCAACCTTGGTGAACCAGTTGTTAGGTGAAGAGTTTCAGTGGACTGGTGATGTCAATGAAGCCACCGGCAAAGGGCGCCACACTACCACCGCACGCGAGTTGATCTTGTTGGATGACGGTGGGATTTTGATCGATAACCCTGGGATGCGCGAGATCCAGATGTGGACCGATGAGCAAACGCTGCGAGAAAGCTTTGCCGATGTCGAGGCACTGACCGCCCAGTGCAAGTTTCACGATTGTAAACATGGCAACGACAAAGGCTGCGCCATCCGCGCCGCCGTGGAATCGGGCGAACTGGATGAAGGTCGCTACGAAAGCTATCTCAAACTCGATGAGGAAATTGAAAAGCTGGAGAAGCGTCAGAAAAAGTTGCGCCAGCTATCCGAACGACGTGCCAAGCGCGATCACCGTGTGAAAGCCCGCAATCTCGCCGACCGGATTGACCTTGAGAAAGAGGATAACCCCGACTGGCGCTGAGCCGTTCATTTGGGGCAGGGGGCTAGTCATTGCGGAGTTTGTATCGCAGTGCGAGGGACACAAGGTCGCCAACAAAGACGATCGCCGCTCCTAACAGGACGAAGAAGAACATCTCGTCGTAAGCGCGTGAGAAGTTGCGTGCAATTTGAATTTCATAGCCGAGTGAGGCCACCCCTAACATGCCGAGGATGGTGGCTTCTCGCACACAGGTTTCCCAGCGGTAGAAGAGATACATGAGGAAGCGGTTGAAACTTTCCGGCATGTAGCTCGCGAGGTAGCTCTGCCAGCGACTGCCACCGTGTAAGATCACATGCTGCGCCCTGGCTGCTGGCTGGTTTTCCATCACCTCACCCCAAAGTCGGCCAAGGATGCCAAAGTTGTGTAAGGCGAGCGCAATGACCAGTGGCCACGCGCTGATACCGAGAATGCCAATCAGCAGGTAGGCATAAATGTATTCCGGAATGGCTCGGCTGATGATGAATAGCGACCTTGTTAGAAAACCTGTGGATTTCCACACCGTGGATTTGAGCCAACTGAACTTTCCATTGAAAAGGCCGAGAGGATGAGCGGTGGCCAGAGCTCTGCTAGCCCAGGGGATCATGATCCAGGCCGCGAAGCCTGAGAGGATGATGGCGGCTGTTGCCATCGCGACGGTATTCAGCAGAGCGGCCTTGCCACTGGTTGTCCAAAGTTCTTGCGCCCAGGGGATCGCATCTGCCCAGTCGCCACTCTCACGCACCGGAGCTGGAGTGAGACGCTTGCCAAAGGTCTCCATTCGTTCGGAGCGGGACTTTCCAATTGGGGCCTTGGTCAGCTCTTCCGCTTGAATCCCGGCCAAGTTGGGAAACCAGGAGAGGGTAATCAGTAGAATGGTGGCCCAGCCAAGGATGCGCGTGAGCTGCCAGCGGGGAGCTTTTTTCTTCAGTTCATCGATGTCGGGCGATTGGCTGAGTGCCTTCGTGCGTGAGGGGATGGTGTTGAGACGATAACGTAGCAAGGAACCTAACAGATCGACTGCAATGATCACGATGATCAAAAGGTAGAGCTCGGTCCATAGCTCGTTGTAAAAGTTGTTTTCAAAAGATCGCTTGATGGAGAGGCCAATCGTTTCGATACCGATGAAGCCTAACACGGCTGAGGATCGCAATGCACACTCGAAGCGATAAAGTGTGTAAGTGGTCATGTCCGGCACGGCTTGGGGCAGGATGCTGGCAAAAAACGCCTGCATAGGTCTGGCACCAGAAGTGACTAGCTGCTCGCGCGCAGCTTTGTGTTGCTCGTCGATGATTTCTGAAAAAACTTTGGCGAGTGTGCCACCGAAGGGGAGCGTCAAAGCCACACAGGCGGTGATCGGTTCACTGCCGATGGCGGAGACAAAAAGCAAGGCCCAGATCAACTCGTGAATCGAACGCATCAGCGTGATGAAGGTTCGGGTGAAGAGGTAGATCGGGCGGAGTATAAGCCGGATGCGTCCGCGGTCTGGCCACCAGGATGTCGATGCTGCTAGTCCTAACAGAATACCTGTCGGCACTGCCATGCTCATCGCGATGATGGCGTAGCGAATCGTGCTGCCGAGCTCTCCGAGGATGCGCTCCATGAAGGGAGTGGCATCGTCTGGTAGGCTCCGGCTCTGGTCGCTGAAGCCCGGGTGCAAAGCGGCCTCGAGAAGACCGTCGCTTTTTCCTGTGCTCAAATCTTCATGCAGCGGGCCGAGCCACCAGCTGGAGAGAAGCAGTGTGACTAACAGACCTAGAACCGTGAGCTTGCGCCCACTGAACGAACTGCCGAGTGGTCGATGAGGCTCAGGCGTCATGGTCGAGTTGATAGAGGGCCCTGCATTGTTCATCGCTGAGTTCACTCACAGCGGAGTCAAAAGCGAGCTGTCCGGCACGGAGCCCGATCAATCGAGGGAAGAATTCACGTGCGAGCTCAAGATTGTGAATGGAGACAATTAAGGTGATCTCTTCCTGCTTCGAGAGATCGATCAGCAGGCGGATCATGTCACGTGCCCTCATGGGATCGACGGCGGAAACCGGCTCGTCGGCGAGAATGATGGATGGTTTTTGATAGAGTGCGCGAGCCACGGCTACCCGCTGCTGCTGGCCTCCGGACAGGCTGTCGGTGCGATCGTAAAGTTTTTCGCCAATACCGGCGCGGTCTAACAATTCATGAGCCATCTGCCGTTCTTGTCGACTCGGTGTCAGGCTCTGCCGCACCGTATCCATCAGCCCCAGCTTGCCGAGTCCTCCGTTGAGGACATTGCGAATTACTCGCACATTGGGAACCAGCCCAAGATGTTGGGGGATGGTGGCTATTTGGTGTCGAAGCTGCCGCAGCGTGTGAGTATTCAGTTCGGCCGGGTGCTGGGACAGGACTTCAACGCTGCCTTCTGTTGGAATCATCTGCGTGCCGATGAGCCGCAGCAGGGTGGTTTTGCCGCAGCCGGAAGGGCCGATTAGGGCGACTTGTTCACCGGCCTTGATATCCAGTGAGATGTCGTGCAGCGCACGGTGCTCGCCGTAACGGTGGCCAAGCTGTTTAAGGTGGACAGACATGCTGCAGTGTCGTTTGGGTTCGCTTAAAAGAGAAAAGGAAGACCGAGGCAGCTGGCCACCTCGGTCTTGATTGGAGTCTCGAGACGCGAAGTTATTTCAACTTCACACTTTTCATCACATCGGCGATGCCTTGGAAGGTGGCATTGTCGACCTGAACGAATCCGTCGCGATCAAAAGCCTTCAGGACAGCGGGGTCCTTGCAGTTCACAAGCAGTTCTTGAAGCTTGTCGGTGAAGCCTTCGCCAAAGGTCTTGTCCAGTTCACCACTGGCGGTGAAGTTGTAGTCGGCGTAGGTGGGCGTTTCCCAGATGACGGGGCACTTTTCGGGGGCGATGGTGCCTTCCTTTACCATACGCTCATATGTGCTGAAGTTCATCGCGCCTACTTCAAAGGTGCCAGCTTGCACCTGCAGGGCTGTTTTGTCATGTGCGCCGGAGAAACCGACCTTGCTGAAGAAGTCGAGAGGGCCGGTATCGGTGTTTTTGACGATGAAGTGAGCCGGCATGATGCAGCCGGAAGTGGAACCCGCACTTCCGAAAGTGAAGGTCTTGCCTTTCATCGCAGTGGGAAATTCGTCGGACTTGGTCAGTCCAGTCGATGGGTGGGCAACAAAGTAGGACTTGAACTTGAGGTCTTTTGCTCCTGAAACCAGAGCGCGGGATCCTTCGACCGCATTGCGAGCTTTCACTCCGGAAACTCCACCGAACCAGGCCAGTTGGATGTCGCCGTTTTCAAATTTGGTGACCGAGGCATCGTAATCGCTGGATGGCACGAACTCGACTTCAATGTCCAGTTGCTCGGCGAGCCACTTGGCTGCAGGGCCGTATCGCTCGGACTGGGCCGTGGTGTCTTGGTCGGGAATGGCTGAAAAGCGCAGCACCTTGGCGGATTCGTCCGCTGAGCTGTCGCTGTTTTCTGTCTTACCGCAGCTGCTGAATGCCACTGCGCCGATGATGAGAGATGCCAGACCGGCACCTTTGAGGATACGTTCTCGTTTCATATGTAGTAGTATAGGTGGTTCTTAAACCGCCCTTAAACCATACGGGAACTGGCTTGCTGTCTAGGAAAAACCAGTGGCAATGGATCTAGGGCGATTCCCTCTTGGTGGAGGCGTTCAATCACACTTTCATATAGCTAACCCCATATTAATCAATAAGTGGCACGCTATCTGCAAGCGTTGGAGTAAGACTCAGAAGCTCATATGGCAGTTGTCCGCGTAATAGAGAGTGCTTAAATGGCATTCCAAATGACCAAAACGACACAAAACTGCATCTGAGTTGAATAGATAGACGTAATTCACCACCATTCCCTCTTGGAGGCTCAAAAAAATGGATTCTTGGAACCCTTGTAAAACAATGGGTTGTGGCCTTGTTGTCAAAAAAGTGTGATTTTGTGGCCAAAAGATATTGACCTGAAACGATTTTCGAGTAGGTTCCGCCCGCCGCTCCGAA